>SXHE01000578.1 GCA_005773755.1 Planctomycetia bacterium | reverse complement strand
GATCAGGTCGTAACAGTGTTTGGAGTAGAGCAGTTTGCCGTCCGGGCTGAAGGCGTGCGGCCCGGTACACGGCATGAGCTTCTCTCGCACCGTGAACAATTCCTTGTCCGCGTCCAGATCCCAGACGCGGGCGAGGTTGTCGTACAGCACGTTGCGTTCGAGCGCCGGCTGGACCCGCGCGGTGTAGGCGAGCCGTTTGCCGTCCGGGCTGAACGCCGCGTGGAACCCGGCGTCCTTCAGGTGCTTCACGAGGTTTTCGCCAGCCGATTCGTACACCCAGGTTCCGGTGACACCATTGCTGGTGTAGTAGTGCGTGGCGACCGCGAAGCGTGCGCCGTCGCGGCTAAACGTCAGCCGGCAGTCAAATTGCATGTCGCTCTTGAGCGGCATCGTCCAGCGGGTTTGCTCGGTGCCGTCGGCGGTACTCAGTACGGCGACCAGCGGTTCGTATTCGCCCCGCACCGGCGCAACGCCGCCGGCAGCCTGGATCTGCGCAAACGTGAGAGGTTGGTCGCGGAAGAGGCTGCCGGCAACGACAAGCGTCTTGCCGTCCGGGTTGTAAGCGAGATCGGTGGTTCGGTAGTAGTGGTTTTCGGGCAGCTTCTTCAACGGCCACTCGTGCCGCTTCGCGCCCGTGACCGCGTCGTACACCGCGACCGCTTCCCGCTGAAGGGTGGCGATGGACTTTCCGTCGGGGCTGTACCGGGCCTGGCCGCCGTCCGGCAGTCGCATCACCTCGCGGTGGCCGAGGCGCTTGAGGTGGAACCACTCCCACCGCCGCAGGTGGGGCGGGCACGCGTCCAGGTAGCGGTCGGCGCGGACCGCGTCGCCGGCCTGGAGGTAGCGGTCCGCGAGGGCGATCTGGTGGTACGACAGGTTCCGGTCGGCCGAGTCGAGCGCGGCCTGCAACTCCTTCTGCTTCTCCGCGGCCTTCCGCCGGGCGTCCTCCGCGGCATCGAGCGCGGCCTTCAGTTCCTCCTTCTGGTTCTCGACCTTCTGGCGCGCCTTCTCCTCACCGTCGGCGCGGTCGGTCGCCAGCTTCGTCGCGGCTTCGGCCCGGACCCACTGCGCGAACACCAGTCCGAACCCGACGAGCGAAACCACCGCGACGGCGAGCAACAGCCCCGCGATGGCGGGGTGCCGGCGCGCCCACTTGACCCCCGATCGGACCGGGCCGGCCGGCCGCGCGAGGACCGGCTTGCCGTCCCGGAACCGGTCCAGGTCGTCGGCCAGCGCGGCCGCCGACTCGTACCGGTCGCGCGGGTCTTTCGCGAGGCACTTCAGGCAGATGACTTCGAGATCGCGGGGCACCGCGCGAATCAAGGCGCGGGGCGGGCGCGGGTTCCGGTTCGCGACCGCGGACAGGACCGCCCACGGGTCCGGGCCGTCGAACGGCAGCTCACTGGTCAGGCACTGATAGAGGATGACGCCGAGGGCCCACACGTCCGCGGCGGGGCCGGCGAGTTTCGCCCGCCCGTCGGCGACCTCGGGCGCGACGTACGCCGGGGTGCCCACTACCGCTCCGGTTCGGGTCAGGTCGCTTCCGGCCCGCTTGGCCAAGCCGAAGTCCGCGACCGTCGGTTCATCCCGGTCGTCGAACAGCACGTTGCCGGGCTTCAGGTCGCGGTGAACGATCCCGGCGTCGTGTGCCGCCTGAACCCCGCGCGCGACCTTTGCGAGCAGCACGGCGGCCTCGTGCGGGGCGAGGCGAACGCGCTCCCGGAGCCGCTGGGCGAGGGTGCCCCCGGAGAGGTATTCCATGACGAGGTACGGTCGGCCGTCGGACTCGCCCGACTCGTACACGCGAACGACGTGTGGGTGGTCGATGGCCGCAACCGCTTCGGCTTCGACCAGGAAGCGGTGAACTTCCGGGCGCCCGGGGCGGTGCTCGCCGAGCACCATCTTGACCGCGACCGTCCGGTTCAGCCCCGGCTGGCGGGCCTTGTAGACGACCCCCATCCCGCCGGCCGCGACCTCTTCGAGCACCTCGTACCGGGCCACCACTGGCATCTCTTGCCGAACGCCTTCGGCGTGGTCCGTGCGGGTGGGCAGATCCTGGGCCGCGTGCCGGAGCGCGGAGACGAACGGGTCGGGGTGCAGTCCGTCGAGGAGCGCCCCACACGCCTCACAGCCTTCGAGGTGCCGCTCCACGGCGGTCGCCTGTGGCGCGGTGAGCCGGCCGCGGGCGAAGGCGGCGAGGTTGTTCGGATCGGGGTGGGCAATAGATAGGGCAGTCAAAGTGGGCACTCCGGCCAGTCGTAACGGAAACGTCCTGGTTCCGTTAAAGATATGGCCGGTCGTGGGCCGAACGTGTCACGTCATCTCCACGAATCCTTCCGCCTCTTCCCGCAACCGGGCCAGTATCCGCGACCGGGCGATCCGCACGGCGTTCGGCGTCAGCCCGAGTTCGGCGGCGACGAGGGACGTGGTCTGACCCTCAAGCACGGTTCGCCGGAAGGCGTCCCAACTGGCCGGGAGGAACTCCGGGCGCACCAGTTCCATCAGCCCGAACAGGACGATCCGATCGTGATCCGCGTCCCATCGCCGGTGCAACTCGCTGTCGGGATCCTCGACGTCGGCCAGGAGGCGCTCGTCGTCCCCGGGTCGGCGGTCGGCCGCCCGCAGGTGGTCCCGGAGCACGTTGGTGACGATCACCCGGAGCCAGGTGCGAAATGCACCGGTGCGCCCGTTGTGTCGGAACTCCGGGAGCCGACGGAGTACGACGGCAAGTGCGGTCTGGGTCAGGTCGTCGATGTCGGCGTGCTGGAGCCCGCGGGGCCGGAGCCACACCCGCATGAGCGGGCGGTAGATGTGGTTCATCCGCCGCCACGACTCCGGGTCGCCGTCGCGGAGGCGGCTCAACAGGTTGAGGGACGTGCTTTGCGACAACAGCATCGGGCAACCCAGTCAGTAAAGTTGCCCGATCATCCTGGGAGTTGCGTCGCTGTCAACCCCAACGGCCTTCTTCGGATCAGTGCTCATCTACAGAGGTCATCTGACCCATCCGGTTACCGGTCAGTCCAGCGACAACACTTCGTCATCATTCCGCGCAGGGCCGCTACAGGTTCACCGCGTCGATTACGTCCCCCCGCGAACCGGACCGACCCGTCCGCGAGCCTGCCGGAGCCCGTTGAATGACGCCGTTCGAGCGCCCCGGCCGCTGCTGTCCGAAGTGCGAGAATAAGGGTTACATGTTCTGGGCCAGGAAGAACGTCGAAGAGGGGAAGTTCGTCGAGACCAAGTACCGCTGCCGGTCGTGCGCGCACGAGTGGTGGGAACGCATCCCGGCGCCGCGCGGGCCGAAACGGTCCGAAGACGCGGCGTGACGTTAGCGAGGTTTACCCTGCCGAAGAAGCCGACAGCCGAGACGCCGGCGAAGAGCACCAGATCGGGCTCGGCCAAAGCCCCGGCGCCGGAGCAGGTCCTCGAACAGCTCGAATCGCTGGGCAACGAGGCGACGCGGAAGCACAACACCAAGTGGGGCGCCGGTGACAATCAGTTCGGCGTCAAGCACAGCGACACCCGCGAGTGCGTATTGTGCCTCCATAACTCCGAGTTGAGTCAATCGGACACGATGACCGAACTGGCGGGGTTCGGCACCGCAGACGTCGATTTCGCTTTTGAGGACACCGGTGTTGCCGTAGCTGTCGGTGACCGGATGCGGTGGAACGAGCAGACATGCCTTCTCAAGGCCGAAGACCTCGGCGAACAATCCCCTGAACAGATCTTCGGGTTGCGTGCCGGTCTGTTGCCGTCCGGTGATTTCCCTGCCCATCGCCACCTCTCTGACACAAGGGATCACCCCAGGACGTACCAAGACGGGGGAAGGAGGAACGTCGGCTTCCCGCCACGAATCGTGATCAGGTTCCCGCAGCCTGCGAGCCATTCGTTGAAACGAGCGGTAACCGCGTCCTCGTCGGTCACCGCACGCATTCCCAACTCGCGGACCAGATGCTGCCACGCCCGGTGGCCGTCCATGACGTGTGTGCCGTCGTTGAGGTCCGCGTAAGCGGACACCGACATGCGATGCGCTTCGGACGAAATCCCGGTTCGATCGGCTGTGGGGTGGATCGCGACGTACGCGCAGAACTTGGACGGGGCGAACAGTCGCGACGCGGGGTCGTAGACGAAGTAGGTGCACGACCGCTTCCCCCAAGCGCGCCGGCCGTCAACCGTCCGCAGGTCGTCGTTCCATCCCCGGAGGTTGGAGAACACGTCGAAAAGATCCCCGACGAGATGAACATCAAATCGGCCCCACTGGCCTACCGGCGTGACAACGGCAAGCGCCCGCCCGACTTCGGCAACGACGTCCACGCCCTCGCCGTCAAGTACATCGGCAGGTAGTTGGTTGAGCCGTTTGACCTCAGCCGGGGTAGCGAGTGGTAGGAGGGTGGTCTGGAACGCGCTCATCCCGACCCGCCGCATGAGTCGGACGGTGGCCGCCGCAAGGTTGCGGCGGCCGCGGTCGATGTGCGGGCTGACCATGGAGACGAAGTGGTCAGCGGGGGTCTGCGGCGAGTACAGGTGGGCGGTCGCGAATTTCGCGTGATTCGCGACGGGGTCGGCGCGGCTCACCTCGAACTCGACCCAGATCCGCGATCGGGTCGTCGGGTCGCTCAGAACCACATCGGCGCGGGGATCGTAGCCAAGCAGTTGAGTGAGTTCGGTCGGCAATAACGGGACTTCGGACGCACACTCCCACCCCGCCGGCGCATGTCGCCGGAATTGGCTCTGGAGGAAGGGTGTTAGCGTTCCCACCGGCGATTCTCTGCTCGTTGGCAGTTATCAGTTGCGCACCAATGTCATTCGACGCAGGATCCCGACCAGTGTATGGGAGCCCGGTTTGGCGCTCCAGCGGTTGATCGAAGTACCTCGAGACAGCACCTGTTGCATGCTGAATGTGAGGAGCAAGCTGCTGGACAGCCCATTGCCGGCAGGCTCGGCTGAACCTGATCGCTGTCGTCCCTGATAATCCAACGGGATTGTGTGGGGCAGCAGCATTGCCCCCGAAACCAGCGTTGACGAAAGCAACCAAAGGCCGGAATCCCAATCACCTCAACTTTCAGGCTTCGGTGCGGGAGGAGTGGTCGGAGTCGTCTTCTTGGCGCGGAGCCCCTTGGCCTTGATCTTCCCGTCGAGTGCCCGGATCTCCGCGCGCAAAGTCTTGTCCCCCAGTTTTTCGAGCTCTGGCACCTGCTCGACGGCGTACGCTTGCATCGCGACCTGTGTCGGCAACTTCACGAACTCCGCGTCGTCGATGAAAGCCCGTAGCCGCACAAGTAACTCATCGGCCCGCCGTTTGTCTTCCTCCTCTCGCTCGGCCCACACCGAATCTCGCTTTCGTTTGATTGCCTCGACGGCCTCGTCGCGCAAGTTCGAAAACTTCTCCCACCAAGAAGCGCGGACGATCAGTTCCAGTTTGGCTCCCGGCACTTGCACCCACATGCGGTGTGCACAGTGCTCGGCGAGCCGCTCCTTGTACGCATCGAGCGCTGGCTGAAGTGCGGTCAGTTCGAGCAGTGGGGGTATTCCCTCAGCAGGGTGGTTTTCACCGACCTCTTGCGCTTCGTCTGGGTGAAGGAAGTCCGCCTCATCAAGAACTTTACTTGCCACGAACACACAGCGGCTTCCGAGCACCGTGGCCGCCTCGATGAAGCCCGCAACCTCGCCGAGGAACAGCATGCCCGCCACGTCGTCGGCCTCAACTCCTCCCTCGACGGGGATCGGAAACAGACCGCCGGCAGTAAGCTGCTGAAAAAGTTCGTCTTTCGTCATCGCTGCGCCCTCACAAGTTCTGAATCTAGCACCCACAGAATCTGATGGGAGACGGTGCCGACACAGCATGTTCCGGCATCACGCGCTCACCCGAGACAGAGTAAGCGTTCACGGGTCAAAACTCTTGATTTCAAGGCGTTTTGGGGTCAACCGGGTGTCAATACGCCCCAAAATGGAGGGATTGGACCAGCAAATGCCTTGTTTTTCAGCAGTTCGATCCGTGAACGCTTACGAGACAGAAGAGCGCAAGCCTCCCGGCAAGGTAGCTCGAATCACGTCCGATTACCGGCTCGTTGCCCGCACGTGTTCAACGACCCGTACCAGCAGATGTAATCTCGATTCGTCGGGCCAGTCTCCCCTCCGCGCTTGGCGAATGGGGGAGACTCGCCATCAAGTTCCACAAGCTCAGAAACGAGCGACTACTGTGGCACCGGCTACGTTTTCGAGCCGGTAACCTACCGGGAATGCGGCAGCCACGTCCTCGTGGTGGGACACGATGATAATCCGTTGGAGAGCGCCGCCCGCGAGGCCACCGTCACGGATCACGTCGATCATCGCCATGCGCCCGTCGCGGTCGAGGTTGGCGAACGCCTCGTCGATGACGAGCGACTGGAGCGGTTGGGTCTCGCCGCATGCGAACCGGCATACCGCCAGCGCAAGCGCGATGGCGACGCGGCACCTCTGACCGCCGGACAGGTTGCCGACCGGGATCGGGTCCGGGCACCCGGTGCGACGGACACTTAGGTCTAGGGCCTCCGTCGAATCCGGGTCGGGCGGTTCGAGCCGTAGTTCGCCGCACGACACGCGCCCCAGCCCTTCGTTCGCCAAATCGACGATTCGCCGCTCAGCCTGCCGGATGAGGTGAAGTTGGATACCCTCCGCGCCGAGTAGGTCGGTCAGCCGGGTGTAAAGCGCGTGGTCGCGCTCCGCGTCGGTGAGACGCAGACGGAGCGCATCTCGCTCGGTACGGCGTGCGCTCAGGTGTTCGGCGCCACGGCGGGCTTCATCGCGGGCTTTCTCGGCGGCGCGAGTCGCCCGCTCGGCAGCGGTCACCTCGACTTCCACTTCCGCTGCCGGACGACGAGCGTCCTCGGGCACTCGATCCCTGATCGCATCTTCGGTCTCGTCGCGTTGTCGCTCGCGACCAGCCTGAAGCGCTCGGTCTTCGGCCAGTGCGTCGAATTCCCGCTCGACGTTCCCCGCTTCGAGTCGCTGCAACTCGTCGGCGAGCGCGACCGGATCCTCGTTCAGCGGCTCCGGCGGGAGGGCGCCGACCGCATCTTCGAGATTTGCACGCGCGGCTGCGGCCGATGCCTCTGCACCACCGACCTCACCGGCCAATCGAGTCATTTCGCCCAGGGCAGCGGCCAGTCGCGTGTTGAAATCGAGTTCGGCTGCCGCCGCGCGCTGTTGTGTCCGCTCCGCTTGGGTGCGCTGCGTGCCCAGGCTCGTGAGGCGTTCGCCGCACACGGCCAACTCCGCACGGGCGGCGCTCACATCTGGCGGCGCGCCGACCACCGCGATCGCGTCCTCAAGTGTGGCAATTTCCCTGTTCGTATCGTCGCGCTCCTGGCAGCGCGAGCGGGCCACGTCGCGGGCGGTCGTTCGGCTCTTCACCTGACGGCCGAGGCTACGGGCGTCGCGGGCGTCGGCTTCCGACGGGAATCCGTCGGCCTCGATCTCTACGACCCTCGCGACCATCTCCGGCGGCAATTCGTCGCAGGCGTTGTCGAAGGCCGTACGGGCATCAGCCGCCCTCGCTTCGGCCGTGCGACGGTCGCGCGCGGCGACCTCGCGAGCGGCTTCGGCGGCCACCCGCTCCGCCGTGCGGGTGTCGGCCGCGGTTCGCGCGAACGTCGCCGCCTCCGTCGCGGCGTCCGCGTCGGTTCGATATCGGGCGGCATGGGCGTCGGCTGCGCAAACGGCGGCTTCGAGCCGCGGGCGCTCGGCCGCGGCGTGAGCTGCGGTGACCGGTTGACCGCACTCCGTACATGTCGCCGCGCCCGCGGCCGAGCAGAACCGCTCCAGTCGTTTGCGAGCGTCGGCCTGGTCTCGATCGGCCAGCGCGGCCGCCTGCCGAGCCTCCTCGGCGCGACTCGCGGCGCGCTCCGATGCTCGGCGCGAGTCGTCCGCCTGACCCTGAAGCCGCACCACGTCCGCCGCGGCCCGAACTTCGGCCTCGGATGCCGCGCGGGCGGCGATCGTCGCGTTACGATACGCGGTCCGGCTCTGATGAATGATCTCAAACGGCTGGAAAGTATCGCGTGCCGTTTGCGCGTCGGTTAGCGCGCGTTCGGCCGCCGCGAGTTGCTCGTCCATGTCGGCATCGAACACCCTCGCCCGCGCTTCGGCCAGGCGGCAGTGAAGGTCAGCCGCCTTGTCAGCCTGTGCGATCTGCTCGGTGAGCCGGTCGCGCTGGCCGGTGAGGATCGCGATTTCGCCGTCCAGCGTGCGAAGACGTTCGCCTTCGGCCGCCGCTTTCTGCCGCTCCTGCCGCGACGCGCCGTCGAGCTCGTCGCGCCGGTTCGTAGCCGCGTTTAGCTTCTCGACGAGTTGCGCGTGGGCTGCGGTGGCGGTCGCGGTCGCGGCGCGCGAGGTCGCCACCCGCTCCAACGCCGGGACGAGTTGGCGCAACTCGCGTAGTCGCTCGACCGCTTTCCCGAGTTCATCCGACCGCGCCGTACGGTCGCGAGCCTCCGCCAGTTGACGGCAAATCGCCTCCCGCTGAGTGATTAGCGCGTCCCACACCCGCGCGTGGCCGAGACGCTCACGAGCAGCAGCTTCGGCCACCTGCGCCTGTTCCCACGCCGCTGCGGCTGCCCCCAGTGCGGCGGTCGCCGCGGCAAGTTGCTCGTCGCTCACGTCCGGCGCGTTGCGGAGCTCTGCCTCCGCATCGCGGACCACCCGCGTCAGCCCGGTCCGCTCGTCTGCCATCGCACGGTGCAGCCGGATGTACGGCTCCAAGTCGATGATACTGCGGAACAGATCGCGCCGCGCGTCACGGGCGGCGTCGATTAGCCGCTCGGCCGCGCCTTGGCGTAGCAGTACCGCGGACGTGAAAGCTTCGCACGTCAGCCCGATCGTGTCGTGTACCCACTTCTTCAGTTCGGCGACACTGTTGACGTTCGGGATCGGGCGCGGCGGTCCGCTGGCAGTGTGGAACTCGCCGACGCCCTGCCTCACCGTCCCGCTGCGCTCCCGCGTCCGCCACACGCGGTAGCGGCGCTCGCGGTACTCGAAGTCGAACTCGACGCGCATCGAGGTTTCGCCGTAGCGGACTAGGTCGGCCACCGCGGTGCCGCTCTTGTGGCGCCGTTCGTGCTCACCGAAGAGGGCGTAGATCATCGCGTCGAACACGGCCGACTTGCCGACCCCGTTGGGACCGTGCAACAGCCACACTGAGTGGCCGCCGAAGTCGAATATCTGCTCGCCATGACAAAGGAAGTTCTTCAGATAGACCCGCTGCGGAATCATCGGTGGCCCTCCCGGTCCAGAAAGTCGCTCGCCAGTCGAATGAGGTCGGCGCGTTGTGGGTCGCTCGCATCGACACAGGCGGCGAGGTACTCGAGCACCCGCTCGCGCACGGTCCCGCCCGCGAGCGCGGCCGGTGCCGCGACCGATTCGATCGCACGCCGCGTCACGCTCGCTACGTTCGGCAGCGAATCTCGGATGGTGAGGTCGACCGCGCTGCCGGCTTCTGCGGCCAGCGCCTCGACCGTTACCCGGACCACCGCGGCCGTCGGGTCGTTCACTTGCGTCGCGATTTCGGCGGCTGCGGTCGCGGCGTTGGTGATGGTTGCTTCGACCAGCGGCGTCGCTTCGATCTCGACGAACCGCGGGTTGCCGCGTCGCCCGTCTGGTCCGATGTCCACCAGTACAATGCCCTTCTTCTCGCCGCTCTCGCCGAAGTCCATGCGGTCGAGACTGCCGGAGTAGCAGATGTGTTCCAGGTCCCGGATGCACTGGTATCTGTGGATGTGGCCGAGCGCGACGTAATCGAAACCACTTGGGAGTGCCGCCGCGTCGAGGATCACGTCCGACGACTCGCTGACGCGAAACGTCCCCTTGCCGACGTCCGCGCCGGTGACATGGGCGTGCGCAACCAGCACTGTCCGCAGGTTCGCATCGTAACCGGGCTGGTTAGGCAGGTCGCGGATCCGGTCAGCGACATTCGCGGCGACCGGGCGGTTCAGTTCGGCCGCGGTACTCGCGGTTTCGGCCCCCGTCTGAATGCGGCTCAGCGGCGTGAACGGGATCAATGCGAACTGCACGTCAAACCCTTCGCGGGTGTCCCGCACCCGGCCGACGAACGCGGCGTCAAGCAGGTACAATTTGCCCGGCTGGAAATGCCCGCCGCGGGATAGCGGCGGCGCGGTAATGTCCATCCCGGCGCGGGCCAGTTCGAGGTACGGGCGCACCCGACCATCCTGGTCGTGGTTGCCAGTGACGCCCAAGACGATGCCGCCGCCCGCGAAGAATTCAGCGAACGTCTTCCGCAGGTGGCGGAACGAGTCGGCCACCTGGTTCACGCGGGACGACACCTCCGCCCGCTCAGAGAACAAGTCGCCCGCGATCACCAACACGTCAACACTTTCGTCACGACAGATGCGAGCGACCTCCTCGACCCGGCGGCGCAGGTGGTCGGTGCGGTCGACCGGGCCGAGCCGGTCGTTCAGGTGCCAGTCGGCGGTGTGGAGCAGTTTCACGGCGAACTCCGGTCGTTAGATGGTGTCGGCGGCGAATCGGTCGTCGCCCGGGACGTACGGTGTCGGGGGCGTGGCCGACTCTTCCTTCCGCAGGGCCCAGGGCGGGAACGGAATTTTCGCCAGCATCGGTGCGCGGAAGCTCGGAAGCACGATGAGCTTGTCCGTTTCCTGGAGTTGCGCCGCCTGCGACCGTGCCGACGGGCTGAGGAACTTCCACACGTCGGCGGACAGTTCCAGCGTGCCACTGCGGCCCACGGCGCGGACCGCCGCATTCTCAATAACTCGCGGCGACACCCGGCTCGCCTCCTGCTGTGCGCCCAAGAGGATGACGCCCTGCGACCGCATTTCGGCCGCAACGCGCTCGATCATCAGCGTGATGGGGTCGTGTTCCCCCTTGGGAGCGAACCTGTTCAACTCGTCCAGTGCGATTACATACCGCATCCCCTCAACCGGCTCCTTCGACCGCAAGTCGATCAGCCGCTTCAGAACGGCCGCGACCACGAACCGCTGCATCTTCTGGTCGCGCACCCCGAACAGGTCGATCACCAGCGGTCCGGGTACTTCCTCCTTCGGAATCGGGAGCGGCTTGCCGCGCGTCGTGTCGCGTCGCAGCAAGCCGTCGCTGTCGAGCAGTAACCCTCGAAGTCGGCGCACTAGGGCGGCCCGCGTGCCGGGGTGTGGTGAGTCCAACTCGCGCTGAATGCGGTCTTCGTTAAGCCAGTCGGGCAGTTCATCAAACGTCTGGGGGGCGTCGCCGCGCAGCCGTGGCCCTTCCGACGTGTCGCTGGTGAGGCGGTCTTCGATTGCACTCACCAGACCGCCGAAGTTTGGGCTGCCGAGGTCATCGTCCGCAAATAGGTAGCGGAACAGCCCGTACTCAATCACATCCGCGAGACCCCAGCTGTAGGCCACCACGCCGTCACGCCCGGTACGGATCGGGTTATCCGACTTGCGCTCCTGGGGCGCGTAGAACTTCACGTCGCGGAACGGCTCAGGTTCGACACCTAGCGGCTTCCAGTCGTCCGCGTACCCCGCCTCCCAGTTCTTGTTCCAGCGGTCGATGAAAAACAGGTCGAAATTCTTCACGTTGAAGATGATCGGGACGATCCGCACGCGACCGGTATCGCCGGGCTTGCCGGTCTGCTTCGCCCACGCGATTAGCAGTCGGAGGATGTGGAGCAGGAAACTCGATTTCGTACCCATGCCCGCGATGCCGTTCACGTTCAGGTGGCCCCCGTTCTCGCCGAGCAGGTACGCCAAGTCGATTATCGCGGGGCCGGCGAAGTCGGTGCCACCGTTCCGCAACAGGCCGACCGGCAACTTGTTCTCCGGGCGCATGCGGTCGAACCCGTACCCTTTCTCCGCGTCCGCGGCGCCGCCGAGGTACACGGTGCTCTCCTCGACCGGCGGGGCGTGGCAGAGTTGCTCGGTACGCAGGATGGTCGTCCGCGCATACCCGAACCCGGCCGAGGCGAACGGGGCCGACTCGCGTGTCGGCGTCGAACCGGTCCACCTCCTCGCCCATGTCGTGCTGCCGGCTCTGACGGAACACTTCCTCGACCAGGCCGACGAACTTCACACTCTTTCCGCCGAGCGTACTGGATGTGGTGACGAGTTGGGTCCGCTCCACGAGCCGGTCGCGCGCGACCCAAAAATAGAACAGCTCGCTCGTGGCCTCCTTGTTTGGCGGCGCGGCAACCTTGCCCATCGCGACCGCCCCCGGCGGCGCGATCCCGGGCGCGGAGCCCGTCGGCGCGACGGACGGCTCGCCGTCTGTACTGAACGGTGTGTCGGTCATTGTTGAGCACTCCCGATTACGCCAGCGTGTCGCAGGAACTTGTTCCGAAGCACGCCGAACGGGGTGAACAGACTCTTGAGGCTGTCTTCGGCCCGGACGACCGGTTCCATCGAAACCGGCATCCGGGCGTAACTTTGCTGTCGGCAGCGGGCGTCGAGCAGCCACCGTGACAGCCGGTTCACGAGCCCGGTACGGTCACTGGTCGGCCACCGCTCGAACTGTACCCACGGTACCTCGACCCGTACCGCCGCCCAGTTCGGCATGGCCTCCGCGCCGCCGGCGAGCCGCGCACAACTTGTGGGTGCTCCTTGAGGAAGAAAAGTGGCTGGCTAAGCACATCGGGAAAGGGACATACGAACGGAACTACACACGGCGCGTGGACAATTCGACTTACACGCCAATTATCGACGAGTTACTTGAAGCGATGACAGGAGAGGAAGTGTGAGGCCGAAACGGGAAGAGATAAAGCGGCCGGCTCGGAGGGGTAGGTCCGTCAGAACCACGAAGGAACACGAGATGAACGCCGTCGAGTTGAGCGAACGGGAAATGCGCTTGGTGCGGTACGCTCTTGAGTTTTTGGAGACTTCTCTCGATGCCCACCTCTCCATCGAAGTGGGCCAGGAGATCGCACCGGATACGCAAACGAGCGGAGAACCGCTGCCGGATGCCCAAGCGGCGATTCGAAGTCTGAAGTCGAGGTTGCGAACCGCATCCAACTGAGATGCCCTCGGTGTTTGCACAGGCGACTTAGCCTAAAGAAACAATCTAAACGGAGTCATAATAACTGAGGGAGGCCCTTACCACTCGCCTCCCTTTCCAGCGGCCCCGAACGCGCCAAGTTGGCGCGTTCGGGGCCGCTCGCATTTCGCATTCGCCGACAGTGGGTGCGAAGGCGTTCCCTCATCCCGCACAAGGAGATCACTGAATGAAGCCGTACCGCCCGCCGTCCGACCTGCACCCAGTCCGCGAGAAGTTCGCCGCCGCCCGCAAGGAGCTATCCGCCGCGCTCATCGAGCGTGAGGACGAAGTGGATCTCGTCCTCACCGCCCTTGTCGCCAACGAGCACGTGCTGCTCGTCGGCCCGCCCGGTTGCGGCAAGTCGCTGCTGCTCGACTCGCTCCTGTCTTGGACCGGCGGCTCGAAGTTCTCAATCCTGTTCACCAAATACACCACCCCGGAGGAGGTCGTCGGGCCGGTGAGTCTCGGCGCGCTCAAGGCGGACAAGTACGTCCGAGTTACGATCGGGAAACTGCCCGAAGCCGACTTCGCGTTTCTCGACGAGGTGTATAAGGCGTCGAGCGCGATCCTCAACGTCATGCTGAAGTTGCTCAACGAGCGGGTGTATGACGCCGGCGATGGCGTGATCCGCGCGGTGCCGCTAAAGCTGTGCGTGGCTGCCTCGAACGAGTGGGCGTCGCCCGACACCGGCAAAGAGTTGGCCGCGCTGAGCGACAGGTTCCTGCTGCGGAAGTCGGTGTCGCCGATCCGCTCGCAGGCCGGGCGGCAGAAGCTCCTGTGGACCCGCGACCACGCCCCGAAGTTGTCCACCACCGTCAGCCCGTCCGAGGTCGAGGAGGCCCGGCGACACGCCCTGTCGCTGCCGTGGTCGGGCGAGGCGAGGGAAGCTCTGGAAGTGATCCTCAAGGAGCTGGCGAAGGAGGGCGTGCAGCCCGGCGACCGGCGGCAGTTCAAGACGGTGGGCGTGGTGCAGGCGTTCGCCTACCTGTGCGGGGCCGACGAGGTGCTGCCCGAACACCTGGAGGTCGCTCAGCACTGCTTGTGGGACTCGCCCGAAGAGCAGCCGCAGAAGGCGGCGCAGGTGATCGCCCGTGTCGCCAACCCGGTCGGCATGCGGGTCACGCAACTGCTGTTGGAGGTCGAGCAGGTGCTGGCCGCCGCGGACGTGCGGAACCTGGCCGACGCCGCGAAGGCCGCCGCGAAGCTCGCGGAAATCGACAAGCAGCTCTCGACGCTGAAGGGCAACGGCCGCGTCGAGAAGGCGCGGCTGTACCTGAAGGAGCAACTCAGGAAGCTCAAGCTCGCCTCGATCGAAGCCGTCTGAAGACATCCTCTACCCAACTGTGACCGGCACGGTGGCAACTTTTGCTCGCTGTTCCGGTTTTTCTTTTCTCCTCACCCACGGAGTTCGACATGGACCCGCCACGTCCCCATCCCGACTGGCCGCTCGTCGTCGCCTACGGGCTCGGTGTCAACAGCACCGCGATGCTCGTCGAGTTCGCCAAGCGAGACATCCGCCCGGACCTGATCCTGTTCGCCGACACCGGCGGGGAGAAGCCGGAGACGTACCAGTACCTGCCCGTCATTGAAGCCTACCTGAAGGAGGTGAAGTTCCCGCCCGTGGTCACAGTCCGGTACGAGCCGAAGACCGCTCCGTACCGGACGCTCGAAGGGCAGTGCCTGCACACCGGCACGCTCCCGTCGCTCGCGTACGGCGGGCGTTCGTGCTCGGCCAAGTGGAAGCGACAGCCCCAGGATTCTTACATCCTGCGGCACTTCCCGCCCGGCAAGGTGAAGGACAAGCGCGTCGTGCGGGCGATCGGATTCGACGCGTCGGAGGAGCGTCGCACGTACGCGGGTGTGGTCAAGGCGGTGGGCCTGGACGCGGGCGAGAACCACCGCCTGACGTGGGCCAGGGCGAAGCCCGGCGAGGAGGACCGCAAGCTGTCGCGGGAGGCGAGGCTGGACCGCGACTTCTTCGCGTACTTCTACCCCCTCATGGACTGGGGGATGGACCGGGCGGCGTGCGAGCGCAGCATCCGCGGCGCCGGGCTCCCCGTGCCGCCCAAGAGTTCGTGCTGGTTCTGCCCGGCGTCGAAGAAGGACGAGATCATCTGGCTCGGCCGGCACCACCCACGGCTGCTGGATCGGGCATTCGCCGTCGAGGCCAACGCCCAGCCGAACCTCACCTCGGTCAAGGGGCTGGGCCGGTCGTTCGCGTGGGGCGACTTCATCGACGGCGTCGACCGCCCGCCGCTGTTCCCCGACTGCCCCTGACCCACCACACCCGGAGTAGGCATGGACCCCAAAGACCTGTTGAAGATGCTCGACCTGGAGGGCAAGCCGCCCGACGCGCCGAAGGAAGCCGGCGTGATGACGAGGCCCGGTGCCGAAACCGACCCGCCCGCGGACGCGAGCCCCACGGCCCTGGAAGTGGACGCGTGGGGGCTGCGGCGGGGGCGTGATCTGGTCGCCGAGAGCGAGCGGCTGAGAAAGGCCGGCACCGACGAGTTCGCCGCCGCGGACTTCTTCTCGGTCGCGTTCGACCCGGACCCGAAGCTCGCCGCGTCCTGCTCCGACCCTCGCCGGCACCAGTTCGTGTCGCAACTCCTGGACACGCCGGAGTACCACGCCCTGCACGCCGCCACCCGGCTCGACGACACGGCCGCCGGGATCGCCGTCACCCACTTCGCCGAGCAGTTTTCCAGACTCAAGAAGGAGGACACGAAGGACCACGCGGGCGGTGCCGCGGGCGGCCCAGGCGACGCCCTGGGCGAGGAGATGGCGACCCTGCGTGCCGTCGGCCGTGCGGTGGCCGAAGCCGGGAAGGAGGTCGGCGAACTGCACGAGGCGACGGCCGCCCTGGGGATGGGGCCGGGCTCGCCCGGCAGCAACGACCCGCGGGCCGTGGCCGAGCTGTTCAAGCGGGTCCGCGGCGACCCGGCCCTGCGGCGGATCTGCGAACTCGCGGGACGGTTCCGCCGGGTCGCACAGTCGAAGCAGCGGATGAAGACGACCCACGGGCTGGACGACGTCGTGGGCGTCGAGCCCGGCGGCGACGTCGGTCGGCTGTTGCCCGTCGAGTTGGCGAAACTCGCGATCCCCGAACTGGAACTCGACACCCTCCGCAGGATCGCGGAGCGGGAAGCCCTGTGCCGCGAGTACCACGCTGTCGAGCCTGTGGGCAAGGGACCAGTCATCATCGCACTCGACGAGTCGGGTTCGATGGACGGGGCCAAGATCCACACCGCGAAGGCCCTCGCGCTGACGCTGGCGTGGGTCGCCCGACAACAGAGGAGGTGGTGTGCGCTGGTAGCCTACAGCGGCGACAGTGGCGAGCGGTTGCTCCCCTTGCCGCCGGGGCGGTGGGACGAGTCGCGGCTG
Organism: Planctomycetia bacterium; assembly: GCA_005773755.1. Lineage (GTDB taxonomy): Bacteria > Planctomycetota > Planctomycetia > Gemmatales > Gemmataceae > Gemmata. The sequence goes on along the minus strand of SXHE01000578.1, from coordinate 14,563 downwards.
GCGGACTGGCTCTCGGCCTTCATCGGCCACGGCTCGGACATCGACGTGCCCGTGCGGGAAATGCCCCGGATGTACCGGGAGCTGAAAGCCCCGACGGGCGTGACCGACCTGGTGTTCGTCACGGATGCCCGGTGCCGATTGCCGGCCGGAGTTCGGGACACGTTTCTCGCGTGGAAGCAGGCCGCACAGGCCCGCCTCGTCACCCTGGTTATCGACAATCAGCCCGGCGATCTCGCCCACGTCAGCGACGAGGTTCATTCCGTCCGCTCTCTCACCCCGGACTCGGACGCCGTCGGCCGGGTGCTGTCCCTGTAACCCCACTCACCGACCGACGCCGACCGGCGGACACCGTGTCCGCCCCGGCGTGACCACGTTCTCGTTATTGGTGACACGCTTGGCCCGGCCCACATTTGGGCCGGGCGGCTTCGTTCCTACCCCCTCACGATGGAGGTACTTCTCATGACGACCGCGACCGCCGCGGTTCCGTTTCCCGTCGCAGCCGGCACCCGCCTCCTGGGCGAGGTGATCTCGTGGACATGCTCCGGGGTGAGCGTCACGTACGCGGCCCTGCTCGCCGCCCTGGCTGACGCCACCCTGGACGAGGGCGTCGCCCGCGAGCTGGCGCCCAAGCACGCGTTCACCCGCGCGTGCAAGAAGCTGTGCGACCGCCGCATCATCCGCCAGGTGGCCGAGGACGAGGCGACGGTCAAGTTCCAGTTCACACAGGAGAGCCGCGACGGCGACCGCTACGAGTACACGCTGGAGACGCTGCTCACCCTGGACAAGAAGACCGGCACGGTCACGTGCGACCTGCCCGGCCTCGCCACCCTCGCACAGGAGGAACTGGACCGGGCCATCGACGCCCGCAGCGGGGCCGACGTGACGCGGGTGATCCAGAAGGTGTTCGACCGCCACGCGGACCTGTTCCCGGTGCGCCCGCAGGGCGGCGTGTACTTCGTGCCGGAGCGGCACGCGGCGTGCGTGGACACGGTGCAGGCGATGCTGGGTCGGCTGAACGGCCAGATCCTGCGGTTCCCGGTCCCGGCCGGCACGGCCGAGGGCGATCGCTCGGTCAAGGACGCGGTGGCCGCCGGCCTCGCGGCCCTGATCGACGAGCACCGCAAGGCGGTGGCGCAGTTCGGGACGGACACCCGCGACGACACGCTGAAGCGCGCGGCCGAGAAGATCCGCGCGACGCAGTTCAAGGTGCAGGCGTACTCGGAGTACCTGCTCGGCGAGAAAGAGAAGCTGGACCGTGAGTTGGCGACCGCCCGCGACGAGCTGCGGCAGAAGGTCGAGCGGCTGGCCGACGAGCCGGCCGCGACCGCGTGAGTGTTCCCCCACGTCCCGAAGGCCGGGCCAGGTGGCCCGGTCTCGTTCCTTCCCCTTCACGGAGACCGACATGACGACCGGCGTGGCCCGTGCCCGCGACCGCACCGTGCTGTTCCTGACCGCCCCGGCCCTGTGGCCGTGTTGGCCGTTCCTGCCCGTCGTCCGCCGCACCGGTGGGCGGGAGGAGCTGGGCGTGGTGTTCGACGCCCGGTCGGTGTGCGGCCTGACCGGGTTCTCGGCCTGCGTGTTCTTCTGCAACGTGTTCACGCTGCCGCCCACCATCGACGAGTTCTTCGCGCTGCCGCGCGAGGCGTTCGACTCGGCCGACGAGTTGTTCGACGGCGGCTGGCGGGTGGACTGACCGCCAACCCAACTCCGTGGCGACCCTCCTGATCCGGTTCACCCCCACGGTCACGGTCGGTTCACCATCGCCCGTCTGGTTCTCCCGACGACATCCACGACCTGATCCGCCGGCCATAACGGACAACGCATTCCACCCATTCCCGCTCGGCCGTGCCCGTCGTTCGGCGCGTACGGCCGCATTCACCCCTTATTTGGAGAGTTCATGCTCACGTCCGGTAACCGCAAACTCGGCGGTCGTCGGATCTGGGGCTTCGGTCTGCCTTCGGGCACGCCCGACGGGTGCCCCGGAATGTCCGCCACGTGTCGGGCGCACTGTTACGCCGCGGCCGTCGAGCGCTACCGGTCGGCCGCGGCCGCGGCGTACCGGCGCAACTTGGCCCGCTCGCGCCGGCGCGATTTCGTCGTCCGGGTGCGGGCGTTCCTGATCGCCCACGCGGTCGCCGTCGTCCGCGTTCACACCGGCGGCGATTTCTACAGCCGCGGGTACGCCCGCAAGTGGCTCCGCATCATGCGCCGCTCGCCGCGGGTCACGTTCTACTTCTACACGCGCTCCTGGCGGGTTCCGACCGTCCGGGCCGTAATCGAGCAGATGGCGGTCCTCCCGAACTGTGTCGTCTGGTACTCGTGCGACCGCGACACGGGCGTGCCGCCGGCCGTGCCGGCCTGCGTGCGCCTCGCCTGGCTCGCCACCTCGGACGACGTGCCCCCGGCCGGACTCGATCTGGTGTTCCGCATTCGCCGGCTCCGGCACCGGCCCGTTGCTCCCGGCAGTCCACCGGTGTGTCCGAACGAGGACGGGATCGCGCGGACCCGGACCGTCACCTGCGACCGGTGCGGGGTGTGCTGGCACCCGGCGCGTGCCTGGCGGTTCCCGCTGCCGGTGATCGAACCCACGCGCTGACCCGCCCGGTTACCCGAAGACGGATCGCTTGAGGAGGCGGACGAGGCAAATGCCTCACACCGCACCGAAGATCACCGTCGCTCGTGCGGCGGTGCGGTTCCCCGAATCCGACCCCAGTCACCAACCGGAGGTTCTCATGATCCTGTTCACGCGCGCGGTCGCGCAGACCTACCGCGCGCTGTTCGCTCGGTGTGTGGCGGGGCGCCCGCGCGGCCCGGCCCCGCCCGTCGTCATTCAGATTCGGGGCGACGTCCGCACGCTCGCCGCGACCACGGCCGCGGGCGTCACCCTGACCCACACTTCGCCGGCCCCGAAGGAGCCAGACGAACTGTTGGTGCTGCCGGCGTTAGTCCTCGCGGAGGTCGAGGGCGGCACCGACGAGGTGGTGAACCTGGACCGCGAGACGAAGCTCCGCGGCACGGTGAAGTGGCACGGCGGCGCCAAGCCCCGCACGCTCCCCGTGGAACTGATCCTGCCCGGCCGGCAGCACGAGTTGCCCGCACCGCCTGCGCTGTCGGCCGCGCGGGCGCAGTTCCTCACCGCCCTGCACGAGTGCGGGCGTACGGCCGCAAAGGAGAGCGGCCGGTTTGCCCTCTCGAAGGTCCAGCTCCAGGGGAAGCACGGCCGCGTCGTCGGCACGGACGGCAAGGTCGCCATCATCTGGAAGGACTTCACCTTCACGTTCGTCGACGATGTCCTGGTTCCGGCGCTGTCGGTGTTCGGCTCCAAGCCGCTGGCCCGCATTAAGGACGTGAAACTCGGCCGCACCGCGACGCACCTCGTCGTGGGGATCGGTCCATGGTCGGTCTGGCTTCCGACCGACATGAAGGCAAATTACCCCGACGTCGCCAGCGTGGTTCCCCGCCACGCCCCCACAACGGTCCGTATCGACCCGTCTGACGCGGCGGCGCTGCTCCCAGTTTTGCCCGGTCTGCCCGGCGGGGACCACGAACTGCGCCCCGTCACGCTCGACGCCGACCGGGTCGTGCGGCTTCGCGGGCGGATCGAAAGCGGCGAGCGGATCGGTGAGATGAGGGACGTGTTGCTGGAACGCTCGACGACGTCCGGTCCCGCGATCCGCGTCGTTCTCGACCGCCGTGTGCTGGCCCGTGCCCTCGTCCTCGGCTGTCACACCGCTCGTTTGACGCCCGACAAGCCCGCCGTCCTCGAAAGCGACCACTGCACCCTCGTCGCGGCCCCACTCGACCCCGCCTTGATCGCCCCGCCTGCAACGAACCATCCCGAAGCCACGACCCCATCCACCTGCCCCGAAAGGAAACCACCCGTGAAGCCCGAAACCAACGGCCACGTTCCGCCCCGCGGCGACCCGGCCGACCCGCTCGAACTGGCCGAAGAACTCCGATCCGCACTGTCCGAGGCCGCGGGCATCGCCGCCCGGCTCGTCGCCGCCCTGCGACAGGGCACGAAGCAGAAGAAGGTGCTGTCGGCGCTGATGACGAACCTCAAGCAACTCAACCTGGGAGGAACGTCGTGAGTGCCATCCTCACCACCCGCTGTCACCACCTCGCGGAGTCGCTCGCGGAACTGAAGGTCAAGGTCCGGGCGGCACTGGCGACCGAACTCGCCGCGGCGATCGGCACGGCGGTTCGCGACGTGCTGGTCCTCGCCCTCGTCGATCGGCTCGTCGCCTCGCCCCGAACGACCCCGCCGCGACCGCCCGCGACCCGTCCGGCGACGAGTTGGCGGGCCGACGAGAACGACCGCGAACGCGACGAGTGGGGTTACCGCAAAGACGCGTGGGACGACCCCGACGAAGACGACCGCCGGTCGGCTCCGGCCCGGTGCGCCCGCGACGAACCCGACGAGGTCGATGCGATGCCCGCCGTTCCCACCACCGCGGCAATCGCAGTCGGCGTGAACGTGGGCCGGTGGTGGCTGGCCCGCAAGGGCACGGTCGCCGCCGCAATCGGCCTGGGCGTACTCGCCACCGGCCTGGGGCTGGCCGGCGGTCCCGTGGCCCGTGCCGCCCTCGCCGTTCTCGCCGCCGCGAGCGACGTCCTCACCGCCGAGTCCGCACTCGCCCGCACCGACCCGTCCTGAATGCCTCTCGTCGCTCCCCTTTAGTGGTTCGCAACACGGCCCGTTCCGACGCCCGGCGCTCTGCGCCGGTGGCAGTGCTGCGCACGGAGATCGTGGAGCGACTGTATCCGAACCGTTTTCACCCGACCCGAACCCAACATCCCCAACGGAGGACCGTCCCATGTCCGCGACCGCCTGCACCAACGGCAAGCCGCAGCGCCGGCAACTGGCCGACCAACTCGACCGCCTGGACGCGATCATCGACGCCCTGGCCGAGGGCCTCAACGGGGCCGTGGCCGACGCGTGCCGCGAGGGCACCCGGCTGGCCGTGAAGGACGCGATCGTCGAGATCCTGACCAGCCCCGAACTACGGGCCATGCTCGTCCCGCAGGCCCTGCCCGTGCCCGCCCCCAAGACGCCCGATACCCTGCCCGAACCGAAGAAGTCGGGCCTCTGGAGCCGGATCAAGGCGAAGGTCGCCGCGGCCCGGACCGCCGTTGCCGGGGTTCTGGTGAAGACCAAGGCGGCGGTCGCGGCGAAGGTCGCCGGTGTGACCGCCGCCGTCGCCGCCGCCGGCACCGCGGCCGGGGAATCGCTCCCGGTGCGCCGGGCGCTGGGTGTGGCCCTCGGCGCCGGGCTGCTGATCGGGCTCGTGTGCTACCAACTGCCGGAATCGGCGTCCGCGGCCGTCGCCGGGGTCGGGGCCGCGTGCACCACGGTCGCCGTGCAGATGGGCACCTGGCTCAAGCGTGCGGCCCGCCGGTTGGGCCTGTTGAACTGATTTCGTGCGGCGGGTGGGGTGCGATCGCGTGCGGAGTTGGAACGAAGAGCCGGCCGGTCACGGCGCTCGCCTCCGGGCGGGTGCTCCAGCCCGTGCGGTCTTCTCGTTCCACTTCGGCACTCAATCGCATCCACCCGCCGCTGTTGTTCGGCATTTCGTCCTCATCCTCCCACACCGGAGTGTGCCGTGGTGCTCCTCATCGCGCTGGCGATCTTCGCCGGCCTCACCTGGGCGACATGGGCCGTGGCGGTGGCGTGCCACCGTTCCACGTTCACCAGCGGTCCCGACGTGACGGCCGACTCGAACTACTCCACCGCTGCCGCGTGTGCGATCGCCGCGGTCACCCTGACGTGTGTGATCCCGTTCCCGCTCGGCTACCTCGCCGGACTGATCGCGTGGGCCGGGGCGGTGTACGGGGGTCTCAACCTGACTGGCGCGCGCGCCACCGTCCTCGTCGGCTACCTGGCCGCGTGGTCGGTGGTCAGCCGTCTGGTCGTCCTCGGTGTTCTCAGCGCACTGGCCTGACGCGATCTTCACCCCGACCATCTTCAACCAGAGGTTCACATGTCGTACTTCATCGCCTCGCTCGTTATCTGGCTCTTGGTGTGGTGAGTCGGCTCCCCACTTTCCACCAGCCGGAGCGAGCACGATGTCGAGAACCCGAACCGTTGTGATCGACGAAATCCACCTGAACCTGCGCATCCCGAACGACCTGCCCGACGACGAGGCCGAGAAGATTCGCGAATTGTTGGCCGGCGAAGAGTTCATGAGCCGCTTGCGCCGGGCCGTGCGCGACGTCGTCCACCGGGCGCCCGAACTGAAGGCCGTTCGCGTGTCCCTGACCCGCTGAACGCGACGAGTCTCGCTTCCGCTCCGTGTTGCCCTGGTGGGCCGCGGAGCGGTGCTGAGATCAACCGTAGCGGGTCGCCGGACGCGACGGATCGCCTTTTCTTTACGTGTCGGACGTTCGCCCGCAGACGGGCTCGAATGCTCCGCGAACCCGACCTACCCGGCCGCGCACGCGACCGCGAGACATCCCAGAATTTCCGGCGTTACGTCGCCCGCTGGTCGGGTTGGTCGGGTTCCTGCATGGAGAGACCGCCGTGGCGAAGCGGATTCGTTCCAGCGAGGTCGGCGTTCCGCCCGCTCCCTCTGCGAATAACCCGACCAGCGGTGAGGACACCCAAGCATTTCAAGCGTTTTGTGCGGGGACGCCGGATATCGAACCCGACCACACGCCCGACCAGTCCCGGCGCCGGACGTGAGATCCTTCACCTTTCGGACCCTCGCCCCGGTGCCAAGTGCGTCCCTACTCTTGAAATGCCCGTTCTTTCGTCGCAACCCGCGCGAGGTGCCGCCGGATCGACAGTCCAGATCATACTGTTATTCGACACGTCTCAGCCACATCGCAGTCAGGTCTCAAACTCTTAATTTATCGGTACTTGAGACCGGGACGGAAGTACTGCCGTTGCTGCCACATCGGGGTCGCGTGGATCAAGACTGCCCCCAAGTTGCCCCAAGATCGCTGGCGCGAGTGCCTTTGCGGAAGGTGGAGCTTGGCAACCGCAGCAGCGCAGTGAATTTCAGGACCGACACGGTCAGTGACGGAAATTCCGAGATTGTGGGAATCGTTCGGCCCGTTCGTCCCACAGAGATAGCTGGCTGCGTCTCATCGGGATACCACGATGTCCGAACACCCCATCCGCCGCGCCGTTCGGCGCCTGACTGACCCACAGCGGGCGGGCGTCGAGCCGGACACCGTCCTACTCGACCGATGGGCGCGAGAGGCCGACCATTCCGCGTTCGAGTTGCTCGTCTGGCGGTACGGGGCGATGGTACTCGCGACTTGCCGGCGCGTGCTGCCACCGACCGACGCCGAGGACGCGTTCCAGGCCACCTTCTTCGCCCTGGCCCGGAAGGCCGCGAGCGTCGGGCGGAGCGGGTCGCTGGGCGGGTGGCTGCACCGAGTGGCCGTCCACACGTGCCGCGCCGCACGGCGCCGAACCGCGGCCCGCCCGCTGCCGCTGACGGTCGAACCCGAGGCGCCGGCCGCACACGACACGCACGAGTTGCGGGCCGTTCTCGACGAGGAACTCGACCGCCTCCCGGAGCGGTTCCGGCGGGTGCTGGTGATCTGCTACCTGCAAGAGAAGACCGCCGAGGAGGCCGCGGTGGAACTGGGGTGCCCGCGCGGAACGGTGCTCTCCCGCTTACTCCGCGGGCGCGAACGGCTCCGCGCCCGGTTGTCCCGGCGCGGGCTTGCGCTGCCCGCGACCGTTGCGGCGCTGGCGCTCGCGGGCGAAGCCTCGGCCGCGTTGCCGGCCGCGCAGTTGGTGGGATCGACCGTAACAGGTGCGTCGAGTTGGGCCGTCGGTGGCACGGCGGGCGGTTCCGCTTCCGTCCCGGCTGCTCAGCTCGCGCGGGAGGTACTCAACGCCATGCGGATGAACGCCGTGATGAAACTCGTGATGGCTCTGGTCGTCGCCGGGTGCGGGTTGGGGGTCGGGTTGAACTGGCCCGCGGCCGCGGCGAACGGGTTCGGTCAGCAACTGGCGGGCGACCCGCCGCCGGTGAACGCGGTGCGCCCGGCCCCGCCCGCTGGTGGAGCCAAGCCGGCGGAGAAGCCGGACCCGAAGAAAGAATTGGAGAAGCTCAAGGGGGAGTGGCAAGTCGCAAGTCTGGAGATGGGTGGCGAGAAAGTCCCAGAAGCCGCCGCTCAGAAGATGTCGTTCACCTTCGGCACGGACAAGGTAACACTCGTCGGCAAGTTGGCGCAGGCCGGCGGGACGTTTGTGGTCAATGACGGGTCGAGCGAGTTCGGCTTCACCATCGACCCGGCGAAGAAGGTCGCCGAGATCGACATCGAGATCAAGGACAAAGAATTCGCCAACGGGATCTACAAGTTCGACGGCGACGACCTGATACTGTGCGTCGATTACTCACGGGCCGACCGACCGGTCAAGTTCGAGACCAAGGACAACCCTGCGCACGCGCTGTATCGGTTGAAGAAGGCGAAGTGACACAGAACCCGACCGAATGCCGGGGCGTGGAACACTTGTTCCACGTCCTCTTCGCGCCTGGTTGACGTGAACGATCCTGAGAAACTGCTTACGCGTGGGAACCGCAGCGCCCCGGCCACGGATGAGAGTCGTGTCACCGCCCGAAGGAACCGACCGTGCCCGGTTGCACCGCGCTCATCCTGCACCAACTCACGCACCTCTGGGCTTCGGTATTTCGAGACCGTGTTGCCGGGGGCGGTGTTGATCCATCGCCACTTCTGTGTCGTGTAACGGACTGGTTTGTATCGAGCAAGGAGTATTCTGATGGTCGGGCCGAGTGACCTCATCCTGCCGGTATTCGTTCTGCTGATCGCGTCGGGCGGTGCGATCGAAGCTGCCGACTTCAAACCCATCGACGCCGAGACCGTCGCCGCGTACGAGAAACTCGGCGGGGTCTACGGTCAAATCGTGTTCGACGACCCCCTCGCCCCCGATCGATTCACGTTCACCGTCGGCACGAAAGCGAAGAAGAACGCGATCCCGGCGTTCCGGTTCGAGAAGGACCCGACGGACAAATTCCCGGAGGTCGCGGTTCCGTTCGGGCTGCTCCTGTTCGGCCCCAACACAACGGACGCGCGGTTGAAGGAACTCGCCCCCTTGCAAACGCTCACCACACTTCACCTCGCCTACACGAAGGTGACCGACCATGGGATGAAGGAACTGGCACAGCTCAAGAACCTCGCCTGGGTCTCGGTCGACGGTACGGCCGTCACCCACACCGGGGTCAAGGAGCTCGCGTCTCTCAAGAAGTTGACCACGTTTCACATGGACCGGAAGAACGTCACGGACGAGTGCATCCGCGTTCTGTTCGCTACGGACCTGTTCCGGGCGGCCGCGCTGGCGAAGGGGAAGGCGCGGTCCCGCCCGGGGTCGAGCGACGCGGTCGAGGAAGTGGACCTGAACTACACGGCGGTGACGGACGCCGGGTTGAAGGAGTTGGCGGTCCTCAAGAACCTCACCCGCGCGAGCCTCGGAAAGACCGCCGTCACGGACGCGGGCCTCAAAGAGCTTACCGCGCACACGAAGCTCGCGATCCTTCAGGTGTGGGGGACCAAGATCACGGACGCGGGGATGAAAAGCGTCGCGGAGCTCAAGATGCTCCGCATCCTCGGTCTCGGAAACACACGGGTGGCGCACGTCGGCTTGCGGGAGCTGGCCTCACTCCGCAACCTCGAAATGCTCCAACTGAGCCCCGATCAACTCACCGAAGAGAGCGTCCGGGTGATGATCGAACACGACCTGTTGCACCGGACCGACAAGGCCCGCGCGCCGCGCGGGGCGAAGTCCGCGCGCGAGACCACCATGGTCGATCTGATCGGCGCCAAGGTCACAGGCGGGTTGCTAAAGGAACTGGCCCCGCTCAAGGATCTGACGTCCCTGAAACTGGGTGACGCCAACGTCACCGACGCGATGCTGAAAGAGTTGCCCCGATTCGAGAAACTCACCACGCTGGATCTGGGCGTCACCAAAGTGACCGACGCGGGCCTAAAGGAACTGACGGGTCTGACCAACCTGACGACCCTCAACCTCTGGGGAGCCGCCGTGACCGATAAGGGGCTACGTGAACTCGCCCAATTTAAGAAGCTGACGCGGCTCACCCTGGAAAAGACCCAGGTGACGCCCGCCGGGGTGCTGGAACTTCAGAAGGCGTTGCCGATGTGCGTGATCGTGCGTTGAGATCGTTACCGGTTCCTGCGATCGTTGGGGTTCAAGAAAAGACGCCCGACAGGCCGAACACGGCGAAAGAATCCAAGGAAATCGACAAGGACACAGTCGAATACTGGGAACCGTCCGTGGCGAACAAGTCGATACCGAAGGCGCCCGTCAGGTGGCTGATCAAAACGAAGTCGGACGGCGTCAATTGCGCCCTCGCCGATGACGCGAATGTGTGGTGCGGGACCGGGAACGGAACGGTTTATCAACTCAGCCATGACGGCGCCTTCCGCGACGTCCAGCGGGTCTCTTCAGCCGTTCGGACGTTCGCGGTCGAGCGCGGCCGGGTGTTCGTCGGTTGCATCGGCGGGACCGTGGAACAACTGACCCTGAACGGTCCAAGCATCATCTGGAAGACCCCCGGCGGGAACGAACTCCGGGGTCTTGCTCTCTTCCAACAGACACTCGTGGTTCACTCCGTCCCCAACCGAATCACTGTGCTGAACCAGAGCGGGCGTGTCCTCTGGGAGCGCGAGGTGCGTGGGTACGCGTCCCTGATGGTGCAGTGCGACGAGGACGCGATCTATGTGGCAGACTTCGATGAAACCAACGGCACGCCCGTCACAGCGCACAGCAGTAAGACGGGGGATCCGCTCTGGTCGGTGCCCGGCGTGTGGGCTCAGGCCGGAACCCTCATGGGGGCATTTCTCGTCGTGGGCACTGTCGCCGGTGAGGTGGTCGCACTGAACAAATCGAACGGCGCACGCGTCTGGGCGCGCAAGACGGCCCAACAGGTCATCTCCTGTGCGACGGGCGGGAACGCGGTCTTCGCCGGCGACCTTGACCGGCTCTACGCGTGGGGCGAACACGGCGAGGAACTCTGGCAGATGGTCTTGCCGGCCTCGGCAGAGCCGACGCACATCTGCCGACACGGCGACCACCTCTACGTCGCCAGCGCGACCGGTTCCCTCGCGTGCGTGAATCTGAACCCCGTTGCGATCGAGGACGCGCGGAACGGTCGCGCCCCGCGCGCGCGCGTCATCAAGGCTCCCGCGTCAACCGGTTGAAGGTTGCGGGGTGGCGCTTACCCGCGACCGGGCCACTGCCCCAAGATTATCTGCGCCGATGAAACCGGACCCCGGTTGCCGGAGATGTACTCCCGGTGAGGCACCGGCGCGGTTCGAGAGCCGCGCCGTCCGGAGTGCCCGCTCGGAGGAAGATCATGTTCAGATCTTGGTGGTTCTTCGCGGCCCTTTCGGTGGGCCTGGTGTCCGGCGGGCCGATCAGCGCGGACGAGAAGCCGCGCCCCGACGACCCCAAGAGCTTCATCGGTACGTGGGTGGCGAAGGCCCAGACCATCGACGCCCAGGACGTGCCGGCCGAGGTCGCGGCGAAGCAGGGCTTCACGTTCCAGGGTGACAAGGTCACCGCCCGCGGGGGCCTGTTAAAGGCCGGCGACTCGTTCGTCGCTACCCCGTCGGTGGACAAGTACACAGTGAAGTTCGGTACCGACGGAAAACTCAAGACTATCGCCCTCACCGAGACGGGTGAGGGCGGCCGGACGATCCCGGGGATCTATAAGTTCGAGAAGGGCCAACTCGTTCTGGTCCTGAACTACAAGAACGGCGACCGACCGACGAAGTTCGAGAGCCCGGCCGACAGCGGTCACTGCCTATTCGTTTTGGAAAAGGCACCCCAGCCCGATTCCACCGTCAAGCCGGCGCCCGAGAAGCCGGCACCCGCGCCGAAGCCCGGCGTGAACCCCGCGACGGTTCCGTCCACCGCCTCACCCGTCACCGGCTACGGGACCATCATCCTGGTGAAACTCAATGTCACCGAGGCCGAGGAGGAAAAGTGGAAGGCGGTGAACGAGGAGGCGGGCGAGAAGTACTGGGACATGCACGCGGCGTACGCCAAGACCGGTGACATCGACCAACTGATGGCCGACCGACTGGTCACGATGCGGTGGCAGCGCGGGGAGATCGAGAAGATCCTCGGGGAGAAGCGGTACGCCGAGTACAAGCGGATGAGCGCGGAGGCCTACAAGCCGCTCTTCGACAACGGGAAAGGCGCGCCCGACGTGGCCATCGTCGGGCGGGGCGGGAAGCCGACGACCTACAAACTCCGCGCGGCGACGAAACCGGAGGACATCGACGAGTTCGAGCGACTCCTCGAAGTGAAGCTCAAGAAGTTGGGCAAGCTCCCGCCCACGAAGGGCGGCCCAATTCCTGCCCGGCCGTGAATCACGGAGATCGGTACACCAAATCAGGGTTGCTATGAGTGCCGCGTGGCATCGCATCATGGATCTGTTACGACCGGTCCGGTCCGGCGGTTGCGAGACCGCCGGATCGGATTCCGCGCTGCTGGCCCGGTTCGCAACGACGCGCGACCACGACGCGTTCGCGGAACTGGTCGGGCGGCACGGGCGGATGGTCCTCGGCGTCTCGCGGCAGGTACTCGGTAACGACGCCGACGCGGACGACGTGTTCCAGACGGTGTTCCTCATACTGGCCCGAAAAGCCGGCCGCATCGGATGGCACGACTCGGTGGCCGGTTGGCTGTACGACACCACACTGCGCGTGTGCCACCGCGTCCGCCGGGGGAACGCCCGGCGCGCGGCTCTTCTGGCCGCTCTCTCCTCCCAGCCCGCTGTTCGGAGCGCCCCCGTGCCCGCCCCAGAAGACCTCACCGTTGCTGCCGAAGATCGGGCGGTTCTTCTCGACGAACTCGGGAACCTCCCCGCGAAGTATCGCGACCCGCTGGTGCTGTGCCACATCCAGGGCGAAACGTGTGAGGAGGCAGCCCGCCTGCTGGGTTGCCCGGTCGGGACCGTCAAGGTGCGAGTGAGCCGTGCGAAGGAGCGGCTCCGTGAACTGCTCGCCCGCCGCGGCGTTACTGTGCCGGTTGCCGCCATCGCGACCACCCTGGCGAGCGTGATCGAATCCGCCCGCATCTCGGCGGCCGTGGTGGACTCGACCACGCGGGCCGCGGTCACGTTCGCCGCAGGCACCGCTGGAACGACAGCGGCCGCCCGTCTAGCACAAGCTCACTTCGGCGGATCGGGGGCCGCGCTCAAGGCCGCCGTGATCGTTGCGGCTATCGTTGTCGGCGGTGCCCTCCGTGCCGTTGCACTCACGGAAGCGCCGGTTCCTCCGCCCCCCGCCCGCCCGATCCTCGTGACAGCCCCCGCACCCCCATCACCGACCTCTGCATCACTCCCGACCGGCGCCGTAGTGCGACCCATCTCGCCACCGCCTGCTCAGAGCCTATCCCGGATCACGACATCACTCCCGACCGGGGCCGTGCGACGCCTGGGCGATACCCGATTCCGCCACGGGGATCAGGTGCGTGCGGTCGCCTTCTCGGCGGACGGCTCCCGAATCATCTCTGCCAGCGCCGACCACAGCGTCGTCGTCTGGAGCGCCGCCACGGGACGCGATCTGCTCACGCTGCTCACGGACCAAGGGCGCGTGACCGCTCTCGCGCTCCTTCCTGGCGACACGCTCGTGACCGTTGGGGAGGCCTCGTCCGACCTGCTCGCGTGGGATCTGGACACGGGCAAGCCGACGAGGAAATACCCCGGAGGTGCCCGCGGGTACGCGGCAGTGGCCGCGTCGAACGACGGGAAGGTGCTCGCGGCGGCCGGCACGGATAAGGTCGTCTACGTCTGGGACGCGGTGACCGGGAAGCAGACGGCACGTCTGGAAGGCCACGCCGGGCCGATCGTCGCGCTCGCGATCAATCCAGACGGGTCGCAGACCGCGAGCCTGAGCCACGACCCGTTCGCGTTCGGTGCCGGTGCCGCCCCCAACTTCAACCAGCTCATCGTCTGGGACACCGCGACGGGAAAACAACGCAAGGTGTGGGACCGCGGGAACGATCCGGCCGGCCCCGTCGCCTTCACCGCCGACGGGAAACACCTCGCCGCCTTCGTTCGAGGGATGATCGAGTTCGCGGATCTGACGAGCTTCGAGACGGCGCAGACGTTCGACTTCGGATGGAAGGGCGGGCGCGTGGTTCTGACCCCGGACGCGAAGGCGCTGTTGACCCTCGCCCGGGACGGCGCCGAACTCCAGGTGTGGGACGCGGTTGCCGGGAAATTGCTGAAGAAGGCGCCCGTGGACCCGTTCCGGCCACTCTGCCTGGCGGTCTCTCCCGACCGCGCGACCGTCGTCGCCGGCGGGAATCACCGCCTCGCGGTGTGGGACGCCGCGACCGGGACGGATCGGGCGGTGGCGTCGAACCCGGCCGGCCCCGTGAACCGGGTCGCCGTCTCACCAGACGGGAAGCTCGTCGCGGTCGCGGAAGAGGGCGGGCGGGTGGTCACCCGGCGCCTGGCGACCGGAGAGCAACTGCGCGCGTTCGATACGAAGGCCGGGCGCATCTTCGCCCTCCGCGTGGCGAACGACGGCGGAATCATGGTCGGCTCGACTG
>SXHE01000577.1 GCA_005773755.1 Planctomycetia bacterium | reverse complement strand
CGGCGACGGTCCAGTTCGGCATCGAACTCCGTCGTGCCCTCAGCGAACTTGCTCGCCGGGCCGGGTAGACTCGCCGCGAGCGCGTCCATCGCTTCCAATCGCTCGTCAACGGTCAGTTCGAGCAGCGCGGGCATCAACTTCGCGACGGCTTCGCTCATGGCGTCCTCCGTGTGCGGGCATCTCGCCCCATCATATCACGGCTCCCGCGATCAACCGAACACGATGGCCGATCGATATTCCGCCGACCGGTCACACGCCAGCAGGAGCGTCGCGCAAACGAACGCTTCAATCGGGTACTTGTGCCACACCGCGCCGCGGGTTTTCTTCTTCAATTGCTTCCAGGCGTCATCATCATCGGGATCGAAATCAACTGTCTGTGGAAGATCGAGCCAGGTCGCCAAGTCAGCGCATTCTTGCCTCAACCGGATAGCCGAGCCGAGCCATTCACCGGGTATTGGCACCGCGTTGTCGCAGTTCAGAACCTCGGGGAAATCGACCGGAACGTAATAGCCCTCCGCATCGCTGTGGAACACCAGGTGGTCGTACTGCGCCCCAATCTCTCCTGCTTGTCGCTTCTCCCAGTAGGCCCGAATCTCGGGCGCGCCAGCGGCGCTTGCGTTCCTCTTGAGCGGTTCGGGTGGCACCCCGTTTACTGCGATCCCCGCCGCGAAACGGCGAAGGAAATGTAAACTCCCATAACTCATCTCCGCCGTCCACCAATCACGTGATGGCACACGCTCCTTGTGGGCCGCGACTCCCTCCGCCTTGAGCAACTGGTTAACGAGCCGAAAGTCGCTCGCGTAGCGCGCGCGGATCACATCTTCAACATCTTTGGGCGTACCAACGCACACCGTCAGTCCCATGACGAACGCCTCCGTGCGACCTTACGGCTTCTTCGGCGGCTCTTCCTTCTTGGGCGGCGGGGTCGTGCCGCCGGCCGCGGCGGCCTTCTCGCGCTCTTCGGCTTCGAGGCGGAGCTTTTCGAGGCGCGTCAGGCGCTTCTCCGGCGTCTTAGGGTCCGGCGGCTTGGGCACCACAACCGGCGTTTTCGGGTCCACTTTTGGTGGCACGACGGCCACCTTCGGCGGCAGCGGCACGTCGATGCGGAGCTGCGTGCCCCCGGTGTTCCCGGTAATGAGTTCGCCGCCGCGCTCGATCACCACTTGCGCGAACACGTTGTGCGGCCCGGCCGGGCTGGTCTTGTCCGCCACGATGGGGAACGCGAACTCCTTCATGTCCTTCGTGATCTCGATCACCTGAGTCGTCGTCTTCGCGGGGAGGCCGATCAGGGTGACCTTCGCCTTGCCCTCGAACGGCGTCGTCACCGCGACCTTGCAGAACAGTTGCGTGTTCGCGCCCTGCTCGACCGCCGGGCGCTCCATCGTGAGCGACACGACCGGGGCGGTCACGTCGATGGTGAACAGTTGGCTGCTGGTCCACACCGGCCCCTTGCCGGCGTCCGCGACCGCGTGAACCGCCGTCTTCCACTTGCGCACCGCGGCGCTGGGGGCCGCGTTCATCGGCAGCAGGCACTCGGTCTGCCCGGCGGGGATCGTCGCGGAGCCTTGAATGCCCAGGCCCGGCGGGGTCCACAGCGGGAACACCGTAATCGGGCCGGTGAAGCCGGGGGCGCGTTTCGCTACGATCCGCAGGTTGAACGAGCCGTTCTGCACGAGCGGCACTTTCGGTTCGATCACCTCGATGGAGTACGGGGCCGCTTCGCCCACCGCGATGGCCGTGCGGTCGACGTAGTGCCGCGTGTAGACCGTTTGCCCCGGTTGGTTGATGACGAACGCCGGGTCGAACGAGGTCTTGAACGGGATCGGCGTCTTCGGGTCGGGGTGGGTCGCGGTGATCGTGGTGAGGTAGCCGCCGATGACCGCGTCCGGCTTGGCCTCGAACACGACCGGGATCAGCGTCAGCCCGGCTTCCATCTGCTCGGCGGTCAGTGTCACGCCGGGCGGCAGCTTCTCGATGCCGATGTTGAGCGGCCCGCCGAAGTCGGCGCGGCTGGCGACCACGAGCGTCGCGTACCGGCCGCCCTTCGGCACGGTGATCGTCTGGCGGTCCTGGTTGGCCGGGTTGTTGCCGTCCACGCGCGGAATCGTCGTCGTCGTCACCGGCGCGACCGGCGTCAGCTCGATGCGGTAGAAGTAGTCCGGCCCGCCCTTCTTCAGGTGGTCTTGCACCCACAGGGTGTACTCGCCGTCGGCCGGGATCGTGTAGCGGAAGTAGCTGTCCGGCCCGCCGCTGTCGTCGTTGCCCGTGATCGTCGCCCCGGCCGCGTTGCCGATGTAGAGGATCGGGTCGAGGGGCGAGCCGAGTCGCCGCGCGTAACAGTGGAAGTCGTAGGTCTCGCCCTTCTTCGCAGTGAACTTGAAGTAGTCCACTTCGGCCGGTTTCGCGACCACGCCGTTGAACGCGCACGGCGCGACCCCGGCGGTCGCGGTGGCGATGTTGATGTTCGCGCCACTCTCGATCACGTTCGGGATGTTGGCGACGCGGAACTTGAAGCCGTTCGGGTGGATGCCCTCCGGCGTGGTGCAGTGAACGCGGAAGTGATCGTCCGCGACCGCGGGCAACTTCACCTTCTGCTTGATCGGCCCGGCGGGGTCGCCGAGGAACGTGACTTCGAGCTCCTCGCCCGGCTTGCCGCCGGCGGGCACGACGGCCGTGGGTCGCGGGAAGTTGCCGATGTGCAGCCGGTATTGGCACGCCCCGTTACCGCCGAACGCGCTCTCGCGAATCTGGACGATGTACTTGCCGTCGGCCGGGACCACAACGGAACAGCCGCCGTCTTGATTCGCGGTGGGCGAATCGTCGCCGGTCACCAGTTCGAACCGCTTGCTATCGAGGATCGCGACGTAGGGATCGAAGAACGCGACGCCGAGCCGCATCCCTTCGACCTCGACCGACAGGCGCTGCCCCTTCTTGCACTCGACCACGAAGTAATCTTGGTCTTCGGCCTGCACGATACCGTGAACGGTCACGTTCAGCGGGATCGGTTGCGGCTTGTCGAACTCGCTGTTCGGCTCCACCTCTTCGACCACCGGCAGCGCGCCGACCCAGAACGTGCGCACTTCGGAGATGCCCGACGCGGTGCGAATACGGAAAGCGTGTTCGCCCAGCCGACAGTCCGGAGCGATGGTCACGGTCACTTTCAGCGCGGCGTCGTTGACGACCTCGAGCTTCTTGACCGCGATGCCGGGATAGTAGACGAGCACTTCTTGTGCGTCCGTCAGTCGCCCGCCCTGGAAGGTGAGCACGGCCTCGGTGCCGCGCTGCGCCCCGCGCGGCTGGATGCCGCCCAGCGACGGGGACGCGGCCGAGGATTGCCCGGCGAGGATACCGAGGGCGCAAAGCGCGAACGCAAAGGAAATCAATCGCCGCATTGCTGAATCTCGGAGGCAGGGTGTTTGGAAAAGTGCGTCAGCAGAGCCGCTTGCGGCTTCGCGAGCGATAGGCTCTCGCGAAGCCGCAAGCGGCCGAAGAGAACTTACGCCAGCAGTTCCTTGCGGGTCTTGCCCTCGCGGACGATGTCGATGGGGCGGTCGCCCGGCGACATGAGCTTCTTGTCCGCGTCGATACCGAGGCAGTTGTACACGGTGTGCGCCAGGTCCTCGACGGTCAGTCCGTCCTCGTCGGGGTCGCTCGCGGTCGCGTCCGACTTGCCGTAGATGAGGCCCTTCTTGATGCCGCCACCGGCGAGGACGACCGAGAACACCTTCGGCCAGTGGTCGCGGCCGGCGGTCGCGTTGATCTTCGGCGTGCGGCCGAACTCGCTCGAAATCATGATGAGCGTACTGTCGAACAGCCCGCGCTGCTTCAAGTCGGTGATGAGCGTGGCGAACGCCTGGTCGAACTGCGGGAGTTGGCTCTTCGTGCCGCCGACGATGCCGCCGTGCAGGTCCCAACCGCCGTAGGTCAGGGTGACGAACCGCACGCCGCCCTCGATGAGCCGGCGGGCCATGAGCATCCGCTGCCCGGCGGCGTTGCGGCCGTACTCGTCGCGGAGCTTCGGCGTTTCCTTGTTGATGTCGAACGCTTCGCGGGCCTTCTCGCTGGCGATCAGGCCGTAGGCGCGCTGGTAGAAGCTGTCCATCGCTTCGAGGTTGTCCGATTTCTCCTTACCGGCGAAGTGACCGTTGACCGCGTCCAACATGCTCTTGCGGGTGGTGAACCGGTCGTTGGTGACGTTCGACGGCAGCGCGAGGTCCTGCACGCGGAACCCGCCGTTGGCCGGGTCGGAACCGAGGCTGAACGGCGCGAACGACGAAGACAGGTAGCCGCTGCCGGCGTCCTGCGCGGGCTGGCTCGGCACCGCGACGTAGGGCGGCAGGTTGTTCCGAACACCCAGCTCGTGGCTGACGACGCTGCCGATGCTGGGGAACTTCAGCGCCGGGCTGGGCCGGTAGCCGGTGAACATGTTGTGCGTGCCACGCTCGTGAGCGGCCTCACCGTGGGTCATGGCCCGACACACGGTGATCTGGTCGGCCAGCGCCGCGGTCTTGGTCAGGCACTCGTTAAAAACTTCGCCTTCGATCTTGGTCTTGGTCGTCGCCATCTGGCCGCGGTACTCGACCGGGGCGAACGGCTTCGGGTCCCAGCTTTCCTGGTGGGCCGACCCGCCCGGCAGGAAGAGGTGGATCCCGGCTTCGGCCTGCGGCGTCGTCTTGACCGGTTCCGCGGCCTGCAACCGCATGTACTGGTCGAGCGTGAGGCCGAGAGCACCGATGGCCCCGACATGCAGGAAGTTACGGCGGTTCAGCGGGGAACCGATGCAGCGCGACAACAGATTCATCGGCAGGACTCCTGTCGGGGCTAAAGGCGTGAGTTTTGGGTCGGTGTCGAGTTAACGGTCTACGGTCGCAGGTTCACGGGGCGCGAGTGATCCTGGGGAGGGCAAGCTACTATTCTAGTAGGTCAACTATTTTGAACAGCGGGGTAGAGTCGTCGGAGTTTGATCCGGGCATCGGCGGTGGTGAATCGCCAGTTCACGCCGACCGCCCGGTCGTTCCGGTCCACCGACCACGGTTCCAATTCCTTCAGCAATT
>SXHE01000576.1 GCA_005773755.1 Planctomycetia bacterium | reverse complement strand
GCCGCGGCGCAGGCGGCATCTTCGGCCGATACCAAGCAGGTGCGCCGCCGCGGGCTGACCGACGCGGACAAGGCCAAGTCGCGCGTCTGGATCGCGGTGGGGCTGTGCCTGCACCTCACGGCGGTCGGCCTCGTGGTCGCGTGGGCGCTGGGCGCGTTCTCCTCGTCGCCGCCGACGAAGGAAGAACAAAAGCAGGACAAGCCGGAACCGCCTGTGAAGAAGAAGGGGAAGAAAACCACGACCCCGGAATCGTAACGCCGGCTCGCCTCGACACCATGATCCCGTGCATCTCACAGGCGACCACGCTCTCGGGCTCGTTCGCGGACGACGCCGAGCACTACCCGGCCGGCGGGTGCTGCGCGCTCGAGGTGTGGCTCACCAAGCTCGAACAGCACCTGCGCGACGTGAGCGCCGGTGACACCCGTAAGGCGCTCGTGGACCGTGACATCCGGCTCGTCGCTGCCGCCTACCAGGGCGGGTTGCTGCTCTCGCAGGGCGACGCGCGCAAGGCCCACTTCGACCACTTCAAGCGCCGCCTCGACCTGTGCCAGCGGTTCGGCATCCCCACGCTGCTGCTCGTGGCCGACTTCGCACAATCGCTAAGCGCGGACGACCTGGGCCGGGCCGTGGTGTCGCTCGCGCAGGCGGGGCAGTGGGCCGCCGGGTTCGGTGTGAAGCTGGCACTGGAGTTTCGCGGCACCGATGCGTTCTGTTCGTGCCTCGACACCGCACTCACGCTGGTCGAGCAGTGTCGCGAGCCGAACGTCGGCGTGTGCCTCGACGCGTTCCACTTCTACAAGGGGCCGAGCAAGGCAGAAGACCTGGACCGGCTGACCTCGGCCAATCTGTTCCACGTTCAGGTGTGCGACGTGGCCGGCGTGCCGCGCGAGCTGATGACCGACTCGGACCGCGTCATGCCCGGCGACGGCGACTTCCGCCTCGACCCGCTCGTCGCGCGCCTCAAGGCCATCGGTTACACCGGCGGCGTCTCGCTGGAGCTGTTCAATCCGGTGCTGTGGCAACTCAAGGCTACTCAGGTGGTGGAACTGGGGACGAGCGCGCTCGAACGCCTGTTGTCCTGACGCGCGAACCGCGGTGTACCTGTTGGGCACACCGGAGGTTCGGCATGAACACGAAGCTGCTCGAACAACTGCTGTTCTGGGTTCACGGACTGTCGGGCGCGGCGTGGTTCGGCGGCATCTTCTACCGCGCGGTCGTCGTCGACGCGAAGGCGTTTCGCTTCTTCCCCCGGCGCGCCGACTACGAACACTTCAGCACGCACCTCGCGCACAACATGCGGTACTTCGTGACGGCCGGACTGCTCGTGTGCGGGCTGTCGGGATTCGCGCTGGTCGGGTTGAAGTGGGACGGCGCGAGCGCCGCATGGCTCGCACTCGTGGGCGCGAAGGCCGGCGTGTGGCTCGCGGCGTGCGGGCTGTTCACCTACGTTTCGTGGGTCCACTGGCCCTGGCGGGCGTGTGCGGCACCGGAGGAGTTCGCGCACTACCGCGAGCAAGGGCAGCGACTCGCCTACGCGATGGTCGCCCTCGCCGGCACCGGCTTCGCGCTGGGGCAGGCCGCCCGCGCGCTGCCGCTATTGAGCGCGTAGCGCGGATGGCGCTTGTGTTCGCGCGGGCGGCGGGATAGTGTCGGCCCGTACCCCACGAGGACCGCCCGTGACGCGACCCGACCCCGCGCCCACCGCGCGCTGCCCGTACTGCGACCACGACTTCGCGGCGGCCGAAATCGCCGACGGCTGGTGCGAGCCGTGCGGCCGGCGCATTCCCGAAGTGGTGCTGAAAGAGGTCCGGCCGCGCCCGCACTTCGCGCCGCCGCCCCCACCGCCGGAGCCGACCGAGGCCGAGCGCGCCGAGGCCCGCCGCACCGACACGACGCGCGCGATCGGGGCCGTGATCATGATTCTGGGGTTGCTGGTCTGCGTCGGCGCGGCCGCGTGGATCGCGTACTGTCGATTCCAGCGCGCCGACGCCGGGCGCGCGTTCACGTGGATCGCCGGGGCCGGCGGGGCCGCGTTCCTGTTCGGGCTGGCGCTGCTCATCGACGGGCGCGCGAGCGACCAGTGAAAGCTCAGTCGCCGACGTAGTTACGTGTGCGAATCTCGTCGGTGGGGGCCACGTCCGGGTGGGTCATGATGATGCGGGCGCAACTGTTCCACCGCAGAATGGCGTCGTCGTTGGCCGCGGGGCGCAGCTTCTCGGCCTTCTCGAAGTGCTTCATCGCTTCTCGGAAGCAAACGTAGGCCGCCTCGCCGCTACGCGGCTGACCGGAGCGGATCCACGAAACGCCCTCGCGCTCGGCAATGATCCCCGCGAAATATGCCCGCTCGTACTCGCTCTTCAAGCGCGGGAGCAGTTCGCGCACGTGCCGCGGCGAGACCGGTTGCCCGCTGCCGAAGCGGTCGGTGAGCGCCAAAATCAGCGAAGTGAGCGCGGTTTGGTTCTCCGCGTCGATGCGGAGCACGTCCTCGCAGATGCTTTCGGCCTGCTCCGGTTCGTTGAGCAACCGGTAGCGGTGCGCTTTCTCCAGCGCCGCCGGGATCGCTTCCGGGGATAGGGATTTGAGGTCGAAGTGCATGGCGCTCTCCTGCGAAGCCGCGAGCGGCTTCAAGACGAGGGCTTCGACTCGGTCAGCTCTTCTTTCTTGCGCGGCTTGAACACCAGTTGGATCAGCTTCATCACCGGGTCGTAGAACTCGTCGACGACGCGCTCCTTCAGCGGGATGATGGCGTTGTCGGTGATCGTGATGTGTTCGGGGCACACCTTCGTGCAGCACTTGGTGATGTTGCAGTACCCGATGCCGAAGTCCTTCTTCAACTCCGGCACGCGGTTCTCGGTGTCGAGCGGGTTCATTTCTAGTTGGGCCGCGTGGACGAGGAACCGCGGGCCGATGAATTCCGCGTGCTTGTGGTGGTCGCGGAGGACGTGGCACACGTCCTGGCACAGGAAGCACTCGATGCACTTGCGGAACTCTTGCACGCGGTCGGCGTCGTCCTGCTGCATCTTCCAGGTGCCGTCGGCGTTGTCCGGCTTGCGCGGCTTGAACTTCTTGATCCGCTTCTTGACCTCGTAGTTCCACGACACGTCCGTGACCAAGTCCTTGACCAGCGGGAACGCCTGCATCGGTTCGACGATGACCGTTTCGCCCGGCGGCAGGTCGGTGAGCCGCGTCATGCACATGAGCTTGGGCATGCCGTTGATCTCGGCGGAGCACGACCCGCACTTGCCGGCCTTGCAGTTCCACCGGCACGCGAGGTCCGGCGCTTGCGTCGCCTGAATCTGGTGGACGGCGTCGAGGACGACCATGCCCTCACCGGCCTCCGCGGTGTAGTCCTTGAACTCGCCTTTGGCGGCATCGCCGCGCCAGATGCGGAAAGTCGTGGGCATCGGAGTCGTCCTTCTGTTCCCAACACACAGGGCGGCATTCGGGTGCAACGTCAAGCATCTATGCCTTCAGAGCGCAGATGCCACAGTAGGTCTTCTCGATCACTTGCGGGCCATCGGCTTACCAAATCAGCCGCGCGTGTTCGGTCAACACGAAAGAGTGATGCAACCGCCAGATGACCAATAGTCAACGTGCCCATCAGTCGGAAAGCGTGGGCGGGATCAACAGCAGCGGCTTCGAGTGCAGAGGCGACAACATCGTGCGTAAGATCATGCACGTCAGGCAACCGCATTACCACATTGGCCCGTACGAGTGGGCTTGTGTGGGAGGTCAGCATCACCAGCATCTCGGCTCCGCTCGCTTCACCGAACCGGATGCTGTCAATCGTGGCTTGGAGTCCACCGACCACTACGGTCTCTCCTGATTGTTAAGGGCACAACACTCCTCATTTCAACTCGTCCGGCAATGCGCCGCCGCCTTCGGCTTTGATCGCTTCTTTCAGTTCCTCCGGCATCGGGGGCAGTTGCTCCAGTTTGATCTGCATCTCGCCGTTCGCGCCCTTCGCGATGATGCTGTTCACCTTGCCGAACTTGGCGTTGTCCTTCTTCGGGTAGTCGTCGCGGAACTGCGCCCCGCGACTCTCCTTGCGCTGGATCGCGGCGATGGTGATCGCCTCCGAGACCGTGAGCAGGTTGTGCAGGTCCATCGCGGTGTGCCAGCCGGGGTTGAACTCGCGGTGGCCGGTCACTTGCACCTTCGCGGCGCGGGCGCGGAGTTCCTTCAACCCGGCGAGCGCGCGAACCATCTCGTCTTCCTTGCGCACGATCCCGACCAGGTCTTGCATCATCTCCTGCAAGTCTTCCTGAACCTTGAAGGGGCTTTCGGACGCGGTGCGGTCGAACGGCTCCAGCGCCCACTTCGCGGCGCTATCGACCTGATCGGCGTGGATCGCGCCGACAGCGGATTGCTTCTTCGCGTGCGCGGCGGCGAACTCGCCAGCGCGCTTGCCGAGCACCAGCAGGTCGGAGAGCGAGTTCCCGCCGAGGCGGTTCGCGCCGTTGATGCCGGCGGCGCACTCGCCGCACGCGAACAGGCCCGGCACGCGCGATTCCTGCGTGTCGCTATCGACCCGCACGCCGCCCATCATGTAGTGCGTCGTCGGCCCGACCTCCATCGCTTCCTTCGTGATGTCGAGGCCACCGAGTTCCTTGAACTGGTGGTACATGCTCGGCAGCTTCTTCTTCCAGTGTTCCTCGGGCTTGAAGCCCTTCGATTTCGCGCCGAACCACTTGGCGAAGGTCTGTAGTTCGAGGAACACACCGCCGTGCGGGCTGCCGCGACCCTCGCGCACCTCGCGCACGATGCACCGCGCGACGTGGTCGCGCGTCAGCAACTCCGGCGGGCGGTTGGCGTTCTTGTCGCCGAGCACATAGCGGAAGCCCTCTTCCT
>SXHE01000575.1 GCA_005773755.1 Planctomycetia bacterium | reverse complement strand
GGACGCGACCGGTGAAGAGGTTGAGACATGGGCGGCGGCTTCGCCCGTTCAGAAGCATTGGGCGATGATTGAGGCGGCCGGCGGGAGCGAATCGACTGCGGTGCCGCGGGCGAGCGGCGACGCGATGCGGTTGCGGTTCCGGCACCTGATTACGCTCGCGGCAATCGATCACGTTGTGATCGAAGAGACGGGCGATGAGTACGCGGTAACGGGCATCTGGCGCGAGCGGTCGGAGTGCGGCGGTTGGCAGACGGTGTGTTCGATCAGCGGGCCGGTGTAATGCGGCGATCATCGGCTAAGTTCGGCGCGGAAGTCGTGACCGGGTTCGCGGCAATCGAAGCAATCGGCAAGGCGGCGAAGTCGCGGCAACTGGCCGTGCGGATCGTGAAGGCCGGCGCGAAAGTGGTGCAGGCGAGCGCGCGGGCGAAGGCTCCGCGCGGGAAGACGGGGTTGTTGAAGAAGGCGATTGGGATGAAGGCGGTTAAGGGCACACGCGGGAAGACGCTCGCATTCGCGGTGATCGGGGCGCGGTCGAAGGTGGAAGGGGCGAAGGGCGGGAAGACGGTCAAGCCAAGCAAGTACGCTCACCTCGTGGAGCGTGGTACGAAGCCTCACTCGCTCGTGAAGCGAGCGAAGAAGGCGGATGTGGCGGGGTGGGCGGCCCGCGAAAAGTTGATCGCGGCCGGGGGCGGAAAGAAACATCCGGGCGCGACGCCGAAGCCGTTCCTGGGGCCGGCGCTGCAATCGTCAAAGGCGGCGGCGGGGCGGGCGATGGAGCGGGTTGCGGAACAAGAGATTTGGAAATACGCATCCGGCAAGAAAGACCGCCGGGGAGGTAAACGCTAGTGAGCTTCAAGCAGTACACATTCCAGGGCGCGAGCGCGGCGGGCGCGATTACTGTAACCGGTGCTGCGGTCGGTGATCGCGTCGTTGCCATTCTTGGTCAATCGCGCGGGCAGAACTACTACGCGCCGGTTGTGGCGAGCGCGTTTGAATCACGGGTCAGCGTGATTAACCAGATTCAGCAGACGGGCACCGGGCTTCAGGATTACACGTTCCTCGTGGTACTCGAAAAGCAAGATGTGGCCGCGGTCGCCGCGGCCGGCTCCGCGCAGGGCGATGCGGCGGCGCTGTCGGAAGGCTTCAACGTCGTGAGTGCCGCAGACGGCACAAAGGGCGTCGTGCTGCCCACTGCGGCACTCGGCAAGCGGGTTGAGGTGAAGAACGCGGCGGGCAGCACACTGAAGATTTATCCGGCGAGCGGTGCCGCGATCAACGCCGTTGCCGCGGACGGCGCGTACTCCATCGCGACCGTAACTTCGGTGGTTCTGGTCGCGACATCGACAACGCAGTGGTACAGCATTCCCCTTGTCGCGAGCTAAGGCGGGTGAGGCATGGCGGCGGCGACTCCCGAAATCGCCGTTGTCGCCAAGCTGAAGGCGACGGCGGCTATTGCAACCGCGACTGGCTCCCGCGTGTTCGCACAACTGGACACGCAAGAGGCGGCGCTACCCGCGATCATCGTCACGAAGATCGGCAGCGAGGGTGGCAAACGGTTGAGTGGTGCGGCGCACAGTCTGCGCGCGAATGCGATGCGGGTTGACTGTTACGCGGAAACGGAACTGGCCGCGGGCGCGCTGGGGAAACTCGTGCGCGACGCGCTGTGTCCAGACGGTACGCCGTGGACCGATAGCGCGAACGGTGTGCAAGGGTGCTTCTTCGTGGATTCGGTGGGCGAAGTGACAGAGGACGGGTTGCGGTTCCAGAGCGAGACGTTCCAACTGTGGCACTCGCCAACCTGACGGGGGATTAATGCCGAAGATCGGACTTGGCGCAACACTGGCGGTGAACGATGGCAGCGGCGGCGCGGGCAGCGCGAGTGCGATCATCGTTGACATTATGAACCTTACCGTGCCGGACGCCGAAGTGAACGTGGTGGAATCGAAGCGGCTTAACCTGTCCGACACCTACCTCGTCAAGTTGGCAGCACTGAAGGAGCCGGGGCAGTTCAGCTTCCAATACGAGTTCAGCACGGGCAAGAAGACCCGGCTGGATGCGCTGCTCGGTAGCGACCGTGTGTTCATCGTCACGCTCCCGACCGATACCGGCTCCGCGTGGACGCGAACCACAAGCGGCTTCATCGTCAGCAACAAGAGCGATCAGGTCGAAGCGGACGCGATCCAGACTGTGACATGTACCGTGCAATGCACCGGTGCGCCGTCCTAACGCGAGGTGAGTGTGAGCGAATCTGACCTGTTGGCCGCGCTGGGTGGCGCGGCCGTTTCGTTCGACCTCGCGCCCGGCGTCGCGGTCGAACTGCGCCCGCTATCGCTGCCGGCCGCGGGCGAGTACCACCGGTTCCGCGAGGAGCATCCCAACATCGAAGACGCGCTCTGCAAGCTCGTGTCGCTGTCGGCCTACCTGCCGGGCGGTGCGCGATTGAGCGCGGAAACCGTCGTGCGGCTCCCGTCCAGTGTGGTGATGAAGCTCGTGGACCGGATCAACGAGCTTAACGGCTGGGGCGAAGCCGCGGGAAACTGATCGCGGCCGTACCCGGCGTGGTGTTCTTGTGCGAGCTAGGGCTGTCGCTGGGTAAGTCGCTCGCGGAACTGTACCACCTGAGCGCGGCCGAAATCTCGGTTTGGGCAGCGTTCCGCGCTCAACACGGCTTCCCGGTTGAACGGGTGGCGGGCACGGTGGCGATCAGTGGCGCTTACGTCGGCGCGACCCGCGGCGGCAAGGCCCAGCCCGCGGACCTGCTCCCGGTGTACCGCGCGCGGAAGGCGATTGACGACGTGGCCGGGGTGATGGCCTTTTTCGACGCACACGGCGTTCCGGTTCGGGAGGTGGAATGAGCGCGAACACCATCGGCACCGGCGCGGTTGTGCTGACCGCGAACGCCGATCAACTCGTTGCGGGCCTCGACCGCGCCAAGCAGAAAACCGACCAATGGGCCGCCAGCACGAAGAAGAGCGCGGACAAGAAGGGCGGCGGCTGGAAGGGCAACGACGTTGCCGATGTGCTGGGGCTTCAGGGTGCCGACTTGGTGAAGGGTGGGCTGAAGCTCGGCGCGTGGGGCGTGGCGGCGGCGGGCGTGTTGAGCTTCGGTAAGCACCTGAACAACACCATCGGCCCGATGAAGCAGATTAACGCGGAGCTAGAGCGCGCGGACAAGGCGCACGAGAAGTACCGCGACCGGCTGACGGATACCGTCGATCAGCAAAAGGAGTGGATTGACTCCATGAAGGATATCGCGGGGACGACTGAGGGCGCGGCAAAGATTGCCGGACACACGGCGATCATCGGCAACAACATTGAAGCCGCGCAAGCCGAACTGAAGAACCTGCAGAAGCAAGCGGAGGATAAGGGCTCGTGGGGCAGTTGGGATAGCTGGACGACGTGGGCTGCGGGTGGACTGGACGCGCAGAAGAAGGGGATTGAGGCACGCACCGAGGCGACAAAGGCGGCGCTCGCACAGATGGAAGCCACCAAGAAAGCGGTTGATCGGCAGAAGTGGCTGCTGGCGAACCCGACGCAGAACGCCGAAGCGCTGAGCGCATTAAAGGATTTCAACAAGGCGATGCGCGATCAGGCGCGGATTGCGGGCGGCGTCGCGAGTGAGTGGATTCAGATTGAGGACTTGCAGAAGAAGTTCAATCTGAACGCGGCTCAGGTGGACGGGCTGAAGAAGTCGTATCGCGACATGATCCAGGCGAAGAACGCGGCCGCCGACATGGAGGCGAGTATCAAGGCGGCGGCTGCCACACCATCCCCAACGCTCGCGGGCGCGTTCGCGCAAGGTTCGACGGGCGCTTACACGATCCTCGCGAAGCATTCGATGCAGAACGGGGGCGGGAAGCTGCACGAGGAAGTGAAGATCGCGAAAGCGACGCTCGTTGAAATCAAGGACATGAAGAAGGCAATTCTTCAGTGGCGCGGTGGGTTTGAGGGCGTGATGAAGGTGATTGATTAATCGGGGGTGATGGGTGGCGGTTACTTCGGTCAAGCTGTTGTGGAAGTCGCGGGGCGGTTCGCTGTC
>SXHE01000574.1 GCA_005773755.1 Planctomycetia bacterium | reverse complement strand
GACGGCACGCCCGACCTCATCACGGTCAACGGCCCCGGCAACGCTGTGACCACCGTGAAGGTGTTCAACGGGAAGAACCGCGACATCCTGGCCGAGTTCCCGGCGGTAGACAACAAGTACCGCGGCGGCGGGTTCGTGGCCGCGGCCGACCTGACCGGCGACGGCCGCGCGAACCCGGTCGTCGGCCTCGACGCGGGCACCATCCCGCTCGTGCGCGTCTACGACGGGAAAGGCAAAGTGCTCGCCGAATGGCTGGCTTACGACGAGAAGTTCCGCGGCGGCGCGCGCGTGGCGGTCACCGCGAACAACAACGTGCTGATCGGGCCGGGGCCGGGGCTGAAGAACAGCCCGCTCCGGCTGTTCAACACCGGTCGCCTGAAGAACCCGCCCGTCGAGATCGTCCCCTTCCCGGGCTACGAGGGCGGTATCTCCGTCGGCGGGCGATAGGAAACAGAGGACAGAGAATAGAGGACAGAGGACAGGTTTAGTGTTCGTCCCTTGGGGGACGAACGCGCAGAGTGCGTCTCGTCCCCAAGGGACGAACGCATAACACGATCGTAGGAGCCGTGCCGATGCTTCGTTTGTTCACTGTATTTCTCCTCACACTCACACTCACACCCACACTCCCAGCAGGGGACTGGCCCACCTTTCTCGGCCCGACACGCGACGGCGCGTCGGCCGAAAAGGGCATCATCACCCCGTGGCCGGCGAAGGGGCTGAAGCAGGTGTGGGAGTGCGAGTTGGGCGTCGGGTACGCGCCGCCGGTCATCGCCGGCGGCACGCTGTACCACACCGACCGGTTCGCCGACACGATCCGCCTCACCGCGCGCGACGCCGCCACCGGCAAGTTCCTGTGGAAGTACAGCTACGACACCGAGTACCGCGACTTCTTCGGATACGACCCCGGCCCCCGCGCGTGCCCCGTCATCGACGGCGACCGCGCGTACCTGTTCGGCCCCGACGGGGTGCTGTGCTGCGTCGCCACGACGACCGGCAAGGAACTGTGGAAGGTCGACACGAAGGCCAAGCACTTCTTCCATCAGAACTTCTTCGGGGCCGGCAGCGTGCCGCTCATCGACGGCGACCTCATCATCGTCACCGTCGGCGGCAGCGAGAAAGGTCCGCGCCCCGCGGACCTGCGCGACGCCAAGCCCAACGGCTCCGCACTGGTCGCGTTCGACAAGAAGTCCGGCGCGGAGAAGTGGGTGTCCGGCAACGAGCTGTCCAGTTACTCCAGCCCCGTCGTCGCCACCATCGACGGCAAACGCACGGGCCTGTACTTCGCCCGTGGCGGGCTGCTGGGCTTCGACCCGCAAACCGGGAAGGTCGGCTTCCACCACAAGTGGCGAGCGAAGTCCGAAGAGAGCGTGAACGCCAGCAACCCGGTCGTCGTGGGCGACAAGGTGCTGCTGACCGAGTGCTACGGACCGGGCGCGGCGTTCCTCGACCTGAGGGGCGGCAAGCCGAAAGAGGTGTGGACCGACGCGGACAAGGACGCGGGCGACAAGGCGATGGCGTGCCACTGGAACACACCGATTCACGCCGGCGGCTTCGTGTACGGCTCAAGCGCCCGCCACACCGAGGACGGCGACATCCGCTGCATCGACCTCGCCACCGGCGACGTGAAGTGGCAGAAGCGCCGCACCAAGCGGTGCAGCCTGACGATGATCGACGGGCACCTCATCAGCCTGTCCGAGTACGGCGACCTCACACTGCTGAAGGTGAACCCCGCGAAGTACGACGAGGTGTCCAAGTACGAAGTGCCGGGCCTCGACTACCCGTGCTGGGCCGCCCCGGTCGTCAGCAACGGGCTGCTGTACGTTCGCGGCAAGGAGAAGCTGATCGCGCTGGAACTGATCCCCAAGAAATGACCGAGGCGAGCGGGGGGCGTAAGCCCCCGAGTCAGGGCAAGCGCCTCAGCGAGGTTGACGTGAACGCGGGGGGCTTACGCCCCCGCTCGCCAAGAAGGGTTATTGCCATTCGTCCGCTCAAACTGCTCGTTGCCGTCGCTCTGCTGGTGCGGTTCGTCGTCCTGTTCACCGGGGCGTGGGCCGAACCGACGCGCGTGTACCCGTTCTCGCCGGACTCGCCGCGGTACGTCACGCTCGCGGACACGCTGCTCTCGCACCAGACGTTCGGCAAGTCGGCGGAAGAGGGCACGATTCACCTCGCCGTCGAGAAGCTGCGCCGCGCGAACGAGACGCTCCCGCCGGCCGACGCGAACGGCCTGTACCCCGAAGCGTTCCGCACGCCGGGCTACCCCGCGTTTCTCGCGCTGTTCGGCGGCACCAACGGGCTGCGCGTCGCGTACCTCGCGCAATGCTTGATCGGGGCGTTCGCGTCGCTGTGTCTGGTGCGAATCGCGCTGACGATGGGCTGTCGGCCGCGTGCGGCGCTGGTTGCCGGCTGGCTGTGGGCGCTGCACCCGGCGGTTGTGACGGCCGACGTGCTGCCGCTCACGGAGAGCCTGTTCGGGTCACTCGCGCTCGTCGGCCTCGCGCTCAGCGCGCACAAGGTTACGCCCGCCGGCCGCGTGCTGCCGGGCCTCTGCATCGGCTTCACGGCGCTTGTGCGCCCACTCGGTCTGCTCTACCTTCCCACGGCGATTATCCTCGGCTGGCGCACCGCTTCGCGGAAGTGGCTCGCCGCAGGCGCGATGGTGCTGGCCGCGGTGGTGCCGGCGGCGGTGTGGGCGGCGCGGAACGCTTCGACCGGGAACGGGCCGCGCGTGAGCACGGTCGGCGAGATGAACCTGTACTACTACGGCGCGGCTTACGTCATCTCCGAGAGCCGCGGCGAGGACTGGTTCACCAGTTGGCCCGCGCGCGTGGACCAACTGACGGCACGGCTCGCAGGCAAGCTCGAACCGGGCGCAGATGTGTTCGCGCTCGCGCGGAAGGAAGCGCTCGCCGAGCTGAAGGCCAACCCCATCACGACCGCGAAGGTCGCGGCCAAGTCGCAAGTGAAGCTCGCCATCGACCACTCGGCCCCGCTCGCGGCCGGGCTGTACGGCGTCGAGTACAAGCCGAGCGGGTTCTTCTCGGACCTGCTCCGCGGCAAGTTCGATTCGTCGAAGCTCACACTCCGGGGGCTGATCGCGCTTCCCTGGAGCGCGCTGAACGCGCTCATCACGCTGCTGGCGGTGTTGGGCGCGGTGCGGGCCGCGCTGCGCCGCCGGTGGGCGCTGGTCTTCGCGTGTACGATTCCCATCGTGCTGTTCTCCGCCGCGACCTTCCCCGTCGGCCTCGAGCGCTTCCGCCTGCCGTTCATGCCGTTCCTGTTCGTGCTCGCGGTGTGCGCAATCTGGCCGCCGGAACGGGCCGCCCCGCCCGCGCCGGCGGCGGAAAAACTCATCTAGCATCCTGCCGCCGCTTCGCCTATTAGCCCTCTCCCCCCAGCCCCCGGCGGTTCTGCGCCGCGGGCCGCAGGTTCAGCAGAGGGCTAAGTATGAAGCGGTTTCCGCTCGCGGGGGTGGTCGTGGCTCTGATGAGCCTGCGCGCGGGCGCGCAGCCGCCGGTCGCGTTCGACGACGCCGGGCTGCACGCGGTCCAGTTCGTGGACGCCAGCGAGGGCTGGGCGTGCGGCGACGACGGCACCGTCAGGCACAGCATCGACGGCGGCAAGACCTGGGAGCGCCAGAAAACCGGTACGCGGGCCAGCCTCCGCGGGGTCCACTTCGTCAACCCGTACCACGGCTGGGCCGTCGGTCGCATCGACGCGCCCAACGGCACCAGCGTCGGCGTGCTGCTGAAGACCACCGACGGTGGCGTGAAGTGGGACGAGGTCGGCACGAACGTGATGCCCGGCCTCTCCGCGGTCAAGTTCTTCGACGAGAAGACCGGCATCGTCGTCGGCGACGGCTCGGACGCCTTCCCCAGCGGCATGTTCACCACCGACGACGGCGGGGTAAAGTGGGAGCCGGTCAAGGGGCCGCGAGCCGGTTCCTGGCGCGGCGCGGACGTGATCCCGACGGCGCGGGCCGCGCTCGTCGGCGGGGCGTGGGGCAAGTTGGGTATCTTGAAGCCACCAGGGGCCGTCAGAAAAGCTGGGATCGATGCCGAATACCGCGACGGCGAACTGGACCCGCTCGCGGGGCGCGGCGTTCACGGCGTCGCGTGCAGCACGAGCGTCAGCGACAAGGGCCAGCCGTGGTGCTTCGCCGCGTGCGACGGCGGCGCGGTGCTCGTCAGCAGCGACGGCGGCCGAACCTGGGGCCATGTGAACCTGGGCCTGTCGGCCGCGGCGCTGGCGAACTGCGACTTCCGGTGTGTGGCCGCGTTCGCGAACCACATCTGGGTCGCCGGGCGACCGGGCGGGTTCGTGCTGCACAGCCCGGACCTGGGCAAGACCTGGGAGGTTCAGCAGACGGGCCTGACCGTGCCCGCGAACGCGATCCACTTCCTCGACGACCAAACCGGCTGGCTGGTCGGCGAGTTTGGCAGCACGTTCGGCACCACCGACGGCGGCAAGACGTGGAAGCTCCAGCGCGCCGGCGGTCAGCGCGCCGCGGCGCTGTTCATCCACGCCGGCGGGAAGAACACTCCGCTCGATGTGATCGCGATGCTCGGCGCGGCCGACGGCTACCTCTGCGCCGCCACCAGCCTTACCAGTGCCGACTCCGCGACCGCCGATCCGAAGCGCGCGGCCGACGCGCTGCGGCTGCGGAACGCGGTGCGTCTGGCCGGCGGCGCGAGCGCCGAAAGCGGTTGGGCGTTCCCGATGTCCGCGCACGCCGCCGGGCTTCCGCCGCGCGACCTACTCGCCACCTGGGACCGCGCCCACGGCGGCAAGGCCAACGAGCACCTGCTGCGCCACGCGGTCCTCGCCATTCGGACGTGGCAGCCGGAGGTGATCGTGTGCGACCTCATCACCGCCGACACCGCGGCGTGCGACGCGCTCGCGCTGAATGTGGTGAAGGAGGCGTTCAAGCAGGCCGCGGACCCGGCTTGCTTCCCCGAACAGATCACCGTGCTGGGCCTGAAGCAGTGGGGCGCGAAGAAGCTGTACGCGCTGTGGGCCGACCCCAAGACCGCGGCCGTGAAGCTCGACCAGAGCGCGTTCAACAAGCAGCTCTACGACACGCCGAAGGACTATGCCGAACACGCGACGCGCGTTCTCGCCGGCGACGGCGCGATCACGGATCGCCGCTGCTTCGTGTTGGTCGCGCACCGGCTGCAAGGCGCGGAGAAGCACGAGAACCTGATGGACGGCATCGTTCTGGGGCCGGGCGGCACCGGGCGGCGCGCCGCGTTCGCGCTCACCCTCGACCCGGCCGCGACCGCCGAGAAGCAGCGCGCTTCGCAGGCCCGGCGCAACCTCGAAGCGCTGGCGGCCCTGCCCGACGGCGAACTCGCCGGTGCCGATAAGCTGATGGCCTCGCTCCGCGCCGAGATGAAGAAGATGCCCGACGACGTGGCCGTGCGCACCGCGTTCGCGGTCGCCTCGCGGCTGGTGCGCGACGGCAAGTGGAACGAGGCGCGCGAGGCCTACGGCCTGATCGCGATCCACTTCCCCGGCCACCCGCTCGCGGTGGAAGCGTTCCGCTGGCTGGCCCGGTATCACGCCAGCACAGAAGCCCGGCGGCGCACCGAGATCCAGCAGAAGATGAGCCTGAAAGGGGTGACGTTCGAGGGGAACAGCGGCGGCAAGATCAAGCCCGCGAGCGGCACCACCACGGGCGTCGGCGGCGCGGTCGTGACCGAAGACCACTACAAGTTCCACAGCCCGGACATGATCCTGAAGTGGCACGCGGCGTGTCTGGAACTGGAACCGAAGATCGCCGGGTTCGGCCCGGTGTACAGCCGCGACCCGGCCTCGTGGCTGTGCTTCCTCGCCGCCCGCCGGCAGATCGGCCGGTTCGCGGACGCCGACAACTTCGTTACGGAGTACTTCAAGCACAGCCCGAACGCGGTGTCGCAAGCGCCCGGCGTCGATGCGTGGCGCGACTGCCTCGCGGCCGAGTTGTGGCTCGCCAACCGCACCGCGATGCCCGTGCTACCGAAGGCGCTGGCGACGTGCAAACTGACCGACTCGCGCCCGCTACTCGACGGCAAGCTCGACGATATGTGTTGGAAGAACGCGAAGCCGCTTGACCTGAAAGTGACGGCCGCGGCGACCGACAAGCCGGACGACGCGAAGGCGTTCGGCACGCAGTACAAGACGACCGCGCTGATGACCTACGACGAGCGCTACCTGTACGTCGCCGTGCAGTGCGATCACCCGGCCGGCAAGAAGGTCGAACCGCTGGCGAAGCGGACCCGCGACGCCGACCTCGCCGGGCGCGACCGCGTCGACATCCTGCTCGACGTGGACCGCGACTACCAGACGTACTACCGGTTCCAGATCGACCACCGCGGCGCGCTGGCGGAAGACTGCTGGGGCGACAAGACGTGGAACCCGAAGTACCACGTCGCGTTCCACGGCACCGACACCGGCTGGACCGCGGAGATCGCGATCCCCATCTACGAGCTGACCGGCGACCGTCCGGCGCACGGCAAGGCGTGGGCGGTGAACGTGTCGCGCGTCGTGCCCGGTCAGGGCCTGCAAGCCTGGAGCGGGCCGGCCGACAACGAGCCGCGCCCCGAAGGCATGGGTCTACTACAGTTCCGCGCGGACAAGTGAGAGAACCTGTTTCTGATCCACAGGCACGCAACGCTACTCATTTGGGCAATGCATTTGTACCCTGGTCGGGCTGAGGAGTAACGGAACAGCGGCCGAGTTGGAGGCGCGACGCATCGCGGCGGTCCGTCGTGTGGGCGATGACTGGTCGCCGAAGGACGTGGCCGCTGCACGGCGTCCAGTTCCACCCGGAGAGCTTCTTGACCGTGGAAGGCCCGACCATTCTGCGCAACTTCCTGGCGCTGTGAGGCGCATCGTAACCCAATCGCCCCGGCGAGCGGAGGGCGTAAGCCCTCCGAGTCGATGTTAACCTCATGTGGTGGTCAGCGTTGACTCGGGGGGCTGACGCCCCCCGCTCGCCGAGGCGATTGGTTCGTCTTGAAACGTCACTCTCTTTCCAACACCAGATCGCACACCCAACAGCCGCGGACGTGCGGCCCGTCGCCGCGGCAGTGGTTGAGGATGTCGTCGCTGTCGCACCCGGCGTCTTGCAAGGCGTCCGCCAGAATCGGCATCGCGCCGAACTCGCGCGCCTCGTACATCGTGCGCGCGAGGGCGATCGCGGTGTCCGTGCGCCACTCCGATGGCAACGAAGGGGGCGCAGATGCGGGCCGATTGGAACAGCCGTGCCAGTAGCCAATGGGACGCCCTGAGAGAAACGCATCAGGAAAAAGGGCGGTTGCTTCTCCGAGGGTTAGCAGAACACGAGGGCACGGATCAAGCGTGTACCAAGAGTAATATTGCCCGCACCAAGGGCATTCCGCGAGTAGTTCGTTCTCAACGTCGTTGTGGGCCAATCCGCCGACCAGAGCACACCCTGTGTCGCGGCAGTAGTCACAGCCGTATCCCTGATCTTCGCCGTTCATTGCGTCGCCTCCTGTCCCGCTTTGACCACGCCGCCTTGCATGACCGCGATGAAGCGCGTGCGGTCTTCCAACACGCTGATGTCGGCCAGTACGTCGCCGTCTACCACGAGCACGTCAGCGAGTTTGCCTGCTTCGAGCGTGCCGAACTCGTCGGCGCGGCCCATGATCTGCGCACCGGTGCGCGTCGCGCAGGTGATGACTTCGAGCGGCGTGAGGCCGACGTAGTTCACGAAGAAGGTGAGTTCGCGGGTGTAGTCGCCGTGCGGGTTCCAGCCGAAGCCGTAGTCGCCGCCCATGCCCAGCCGCCCGCCGGCGCGGAGGATGCGCCGGGCACTCTCCGCGCCGCCTTCCAGCGTCTCCTTGTGACCGTCGATGACGCGCTGCGAGAGCTTGAACTCCGGGCCGCGTTCGACAGATGCCAGCTCGAAGTATAGCGCCGGGACGCACGGCACGTCGCGCTTGAGCAGCAGCTCAAGCCCCTCGTCGTCGATGAAGGTGCCGTGTTCGATGGCGTCGTAGCCGGCGCGGAGCGCGTTCTTGATGCCCTCCGTCGCGCGGCAGTGGCCGGTCACTTTCATCTTGTGGTTGTGCGCCGTCTGCACGACCGCGTGCATCTCCTCGAAGGTCATGCAGAGCGTGTGGTGGTCGTTGGTGTCCGGGGCCGCGGCGTCGCCGGTGGGGTACGTCTTCACCCACTCGACCCCGTCCTTCACCAGCTTTCGGACCGCGGACCGCGCCTCGTCCGCGCCGTTGACCAGCAGCACCAGCCCCTCCATCCCGATCT
>SXHE01000573.1 GCA_005773755.1 Planctomycetia bacterium | reverse complement strand
GGCGGCGATCGACCCGGCCAGTTGCTCGCGCTCGTCGCTCGTCAGGGTGACGCGGTACTTCTTCATGGCGGACTCCTTCGGGTCCGCACATCAGAACCGCCATAAGATCACCCCGCAACACAAAACGGTTGAGCTACTAGCATCCCGAACGTTGCAGCATTCCGCAATCTATTTCGGACGGCCCTTCTGGACGCCGTATCGCAAGTGGCGACTGTGGCGTGGGATGTGGTGTTGCGGCGGGTGACGCGGTTCCCGTGTTAGATTGCATCGCGCCGCAATCTAACACGGGTATCCGCCAGAGGTGCGGACCGGCCTTACGCCGGGTTGCCGCCGCCGTTGCGGTTCAGCAGGAAGGGTTTGAGGTCGCGGCCGGTGTGGACGAACACATAGGTCGCGCC
Organism: Planctomycetia bacterium; assembly: GCA_005773755.1. Taxonomy (GTDB): domain Bacteria; phylum Planctomycetota; class Planctomycetia; order Gemmatales; family Gemmataceae; genus Gemmata. The sequence continues at coordinate 2,569 of SXHE01000573.1, read as the reverse complement.
GCGGAACTTGTCCTGGCCCACCAGCACCTGGGCGCGAGCGTGCGAGCCTTGTGCGTCTTGCAGGCCGCGCAGGTCGAACCGGCTGTCGGACTTGAAGATGTACACCTTCGCGAATCCGCTGTCGCCGTTCGAGCTGCGGAACACCACGACCGGCACCTGTTGGCCCTGCACCTCGTCCGTGCCGACGTGAACGAGCAAGTCGTAATCGAACGGCATCGGCAGGCGGTCGGGCAACTTCTTCGCGGCGAGGAACCGGCCGACCGATCCCGCGGGGTCGTTGGCCTGATCGGTGGCGGTCCGGGTGAGCAGTTCGGAGTCCGCCTTCGGGCGGGTGCTGGAGAACACGCCGAAGCCGATGCCGATGAGGAGCACGGCCGCGGTGACGAGGCCGCCGGTACGGTACAGCTTGTGGCGCAGGACCGCGCCCTGAGCGGACGCGGCTTGCGTGAACAGCTTCTCGCGCAGCCCGGACGGAACCGGCACGGCCCGCATCGCGGCGGTCAGCGCGCGGTCGAACGAGACGGCCGCGCGGCCGTCGGCGGCGCACGCCGGGCAGATGGCGAGGTGGCCCTCGAGCGTACCGGCCACGTCCGGCCCGAGTTCGTCGGTCGTGTGGCGGCGGAGCCGGAGGTAGAACTGAGCGTCACGGCACTCCATCGGTCACCTTCTTCGGGCCGGGCGCGGCCTTCTCGTGTCGAGGGCCGGTTCCGTCCGGGTCATTGTCCGTCCCGTGTTCCGGGGCGAGGCGGTTTCGCAAATACGCCTTCCCGCGGGCCAGGCGCGACATCACCGTTCCGATCGGCAGGTCCATCTGCTCCGCGATGTCGCGGTAACTGAACTCTTCAAAGTAGAACAGGATGATGGGCGTTCGAAACGCCTCGTCCAGTTCGTTGAGGGCCTGCTGCAACTTCGCCGGGTCGATCTCCGGCATTTCCTGATCGGTGTCGCGATCGGCGAGGTCGCCGACCGCGTCGAGCGGCACCACCTTGTGCCGCTTCTGATCGCGAACCTTGTGCAAGTACAGGTTCCGCAAGATGCGGAACAACCACGCCCGTGCGCGGTCCGGTTCGCGGAGCTGCGGCAGACGTGCGAGCGCCTTGCCGAAGGTCTCCTGGGTCAGGTCTTCGGCGTCGGCCGCGGACCCGCTCAGCCGGTAGGCGTACCGGTAGAGGGCTTCGTAATGGGCGTCGATCAGATGGTGAAGCCCGCCGGACGGCATAGCGGTCCCTCAATCCACACGAACCCGAACCGGGCGGTTTATTCCCGCCCCGCGGAGAAGTTCCCGATTTCTCGCCCCCGCGTTCGTGCGTGGCGCGAGTTCGGGCCTCGTCCTCTGCGTATTCGCCACGAAAACCGGCGTCTTGAACGGCCGGAACTTGAAGCGTTTTCCCCGGTCGGAAGTCACGATAGGGGAAAAAAGTTCGATTCGGAGATTTTTCGGGAATATCCCGGACGGGTTTGTATCAATGTCGTCGTGGGTGAAACGGGGTGGTCGCATCGGCTGCCGAAACGGGGCGGGAAACGCAGTTCAGGAATGAACTGTGCCGTCGCGGATCGTGCAGCAGTCGCCTCCCGATGCCCAACAAAACAGAAGGACGCGCCCCCGGAATGGCCGGGGACCGTGACGAACCTCTCTGTTGTTCCACCCGGTCCACCGCCTTTCCCTCTACTGGGCGAGCGGGGCCAAGTTTCAAGGAGTTTTCAGATGAAGCGGATCATCGTTGCGCTGGTTCTGGCCCTCGGTCTCGCCTCGGCGGTCGGCTGCGGCGGCGGCACCCCGACCTCGACCAAGAAGTAAGTCCACGCCCGTATTTGACGGGCTTCCCACCTGAACCGTGGGCTGAGGGGTCGGTCGCTTCGGCGGTCGGCCCTTTGTTCATTTTCACACCCTTCACCGCCACAGCGGGTCCAACCGTGCGCCGACTCCTCCTCGCTCTGCTGCTGGTTCTGAGCCTCGCGGCACTCGGCTGCGGCGGCTCACGCGACCGCGGCAAGAACGCCGACAACGACCGTCCGACCACAAAACGATAACGCCCCGTTTACTTCCCCAGCAGTTCCGAGGCGTCCAGCATCGCCTTCCGTGCCGCGGCCGGGTCGCCGCCCGGTGCGAGCGCCTGCGCCGCGGCCCGCATTGCCGCTTCTGCCTTCCGAATGGTCAGGCCGAGGGCGACGTCCGCTCCCGGGGCCGGGGCAGGCGGCGCTGTGTTCTCGACCGCCTTTGCCGCGTCCCGAATCAGCGCGTCGGCCGCGGTGCGCGACTTCTCCGCTTCGCCGGTGTCGCCATCGCTGGCTTTCTTCGCGGCTTCCGTCAGCCGCTTCTCGGCCTCTCGCGCGGACTTCGCCGCGCCGGATAGCGCCTTGTAGGCTGGGTCGAGCAGGCCGAATGACCGCGCGGCCCCTTCGAGGAGCGGCGCGAACGCGCCGGCGTCGCGCGCCAGTTCGGTCGCCCGCGCGACCTGTTGCGCCGCCGCCGCGTCGGGCAGGTCGAGCAGTGGTTCCAGGTCGGCACTGATCGCGTCCTGACGCGCCGCGAGGTCCGCGGCCCGCTTCGCGAGCGCGGCGTTGCCGG
>SXHE01000572.1 GCA_005773755.1 Planctomycetia bacterium | reverse complement strand
GGGCGATCCAGCGACTGTCAAAGGGGCCGTCGGGTTCCACTGGGCTGTCAAACTCGAAACATAGTGGTTCAATGCAATCCGGTATCAGTTACAGGAACGCGGTGATGGTGCCTGACGGTCGCAAGACAACCCCTCCCCCGGCCCCTCCCCTGTGCGGGGAGGGGTGGTTACGCGAAGGAAGATGCGCGGAACTTCTCGCGCTCGGAACGCTGGTTTGGCCCGTACATTGAGGTTCGCGTTTCTTCAACCGCGAAACCACCCCTCCCCGCACAGGGGAGGGGCCGGGGGAGGGGTTAAGGAGGCGAACCGGACAACAACTTCGGGTTCCTGCCACAGACCCCGGCTACAGAAGAAAGGCCACATGAGCGCCCTGCCAACGATCTACCTAGCGCGCCACGGCGAAACCGAGTGGTCGCGCTCCGGCCAGCACACCGGGCGCACGGACCTGCCGCTGTTGCCCGCGGGCGAGGAGTCCGCGAAGCTGCTCGGCCCGCGGCTCGCCGGCATCACCTTTTCGCGCGTGTTCAGCAGCCCGCTGACGCGCGCGAAGCGCACCGCGGAACTGGCCGGGTTCGCACCCGAGATCGAGCCGGACCTGTTAGAGTGGAACTACGGCGACTTCGAGGGACTGAAGAGCGCCGAGATCGCGGCGAAGCGGCCCGGCTGGAACCTGTTCCGCGACGGCGCGCCCGGCGGCGAAACCCCGGCCCAGGTGATCGAGCGCATCGACAAGCTCGTGAACCGGTTGAAGGCGATGATGGGCAACGTGCTCTGCTTCGCGCACGGGCACATCCTGCGCTGCGTCGCGGCCCGCTGGATCGACCAGTCGCTGACACTCGGAACGTGCATGTTGCTCGGCACCGCGACCATCAGCGTCCTGAGTTTCAACCACCATCGACTCGAAGAACCGGCGATCAAGGTGTGGAACAGTTGACATTTTCGATTGACGATTTGTGATTGACGATTGAATACGGAAGCGAACCGTGAGCGCGCGAACCCCACTACGATTGACCGGCGACGCAGGTTTTCAATCTGCAATCGTCAATCTGCAATCGTCAATCCTCACTGATTCCTTCGGGCGCGTTCACAGCAACCTGCGCGTCTCGGTCACGGACCGGTGCAACCTGCGCTGCACCTACTGCATGCCCGAAGACGTGACGTTCCGCGATCGCTCCGAGCTGCTCACCTTCGAGGAGATCGCGGCGTTCGTGCGCGTGGCCGCGACGCTCGGCGTGAACAAAGTGCGGCTGACCGGCGGCGAACCGCTCATGCGGAAGCAACTGCACGAGCTGGTGCGGCGGCTGGTCGCGATCCCCGGCATCACCGACGTCGGCCTGACCACCAACGGCATCCTTCTTGCGGAACAGGCCGACGCGCTGTTCGACGCCGGCCTGCGGCGGCTGAACGTGTCGCTCGACACTCTCGACCCCGGCCGGTTCCGCGAACTCACCCGCCGCGACGGTCTCGAAAAGGTGCTCGCGGGGCTGGCCGCGGCAAAGCGCGCGGGCTTCGCCCCGATCAAGCTGAACGCGGTCGCCATTCGCGGGTTCGCGGAGCACGACGTTGTGCCGCTCGCGCGCTACTGCCGCGACCACGGCTTCGAGTTGCGGTTCATCGAATACATGCCCATCGGCGCGGAAGCATGGGAGCGCGAGAAGGTGTTCTTCGCGTCGGAGATCCTCGACCTGATCGGTCGCGAAGTCGGCGAACTGGTGCCGGCGAACCACGACCCGTCGGCCCCGGCGCTCGACTACGCCTACCGCGACGGCGGCGGAACCGTGGGCGTGATCGCCAGCATCTCGCGCCCGTTCTGCCGGAGCTGCAACCGCATCCGCCTGACCGCGGACGGCAAGCTGCGCAACTGCCTCTTCGCGCTGGACGAAACCGACGTGAAGCCCCTGCTCCGCGCGCCACAAATCGACAACCTGGCGCTTGCGAACGCGCTGCGGCAGAGCGTATGGTCGAAGTGGGAGGGGCACGAGATCAACGCCGCGACCTTCGTGAAGCCCGACCGCACCATGCACGCCATCGGGGGCTGACACCCATGAGCCGGTTCGACGACGACTACGACGGCCCGGACGACCGCGAGGAGTCCGAGGACACGGAGCCGATGATCCGCGAACTGCGGGCCGAGATCGTGCGCCTCGAAGCGCAGCTCGATCAGCTTTCGGCCAGCGCCCGCGAGCGGGCCGAAGAGTCGGCCGTAATCGCCGCGCAGCTCGCGGACCTGCAAACGCGGGTCGCCCGCCTCGAAGCCCGCCGCAAGCGCGACATGCTGTTCATGCGCGTCACCTGGGTGTTCATCGTCGGTTCGCTCTCGTTGACCGCCTACACGCTGTACTCCCAACTCTCGAAGTAACCCGCCGCGCTGTTGGCGTTGTGCCGGTTCGCGCCCCGCGACTACAATCCCCGCAACCGAACTCTGGGGAGATGCGCGGTGCCCTTTCGCGTCGGCAGCGGACACGACTCACACCGGTTGGCCGAAGGCCGGCCGCTGATCCTCGGCGGGGTTATCATCCCGCACACGAAGGGTCTCGTCGGTCACTCCGATGCGGACGCGGTGCTGCACGCCGTTACCGACGCGCTGCT
>SXHE01000571.1 GCA_005773755.1 Planctomycetia bacterium | reverse complement strand
CTCGCGCCGTGAGTTCCTTCGCGTCGGTGGGCTAGCCGTTGGCGGGTTGAGCCTACCGACGTTGCTCGCGAAGCCGGCGGGTGCCAAATCGCGCGCGAAGTCGTGCCTGCTGATCTTCATGGACGGCGGGCCGAGCCACCTGGAAATGTGGGACTTGAAGCCCGGCGCGCCGGCCGAGATTCGCGGTGAGTTTGGGACGATCCGGTCGAGCGTGCCGGGCGTCACGGTCGGCGAACTACTCCCGCTCACGTCGCGCGAGATGCACCACTTCGCGCAAGTCCGGTCCGTACATCACGGCGTGAACGACCACAACGCGGGCAGTTTCTACATGCTCACCGGGCGTCACCCGGCCGACGGCTCGAAGCTGATCCAAGCGGACTCCGCGAACACGTTCCCGCCGTTCGGCGCTGTGATGGCGAGACTCCGCCCGGCCGAGCGCCCGGTGCCGTCGTACGCGCTGTTGCCGGAGTACCAGTGGAACAACGGCGTGGACATCGCCGGGCAGAAGGGCGGGTTCCTCGGCGCGAAGTGCGACCCGTTCGTGACCGGCGATCCGAGTTTGCCGGACTTCGGCGTGCCCGGCCTCGATCTGTTGCCCGAGGTGCCGCTCGACCGGCTCGCGGTGCGTGACAACTTGCGGCAGGCGCTCGACCGCGCGGTCGCGAGCCGCTCGGAGTCGCTTGCGGCTTCGCGAATGAGCGTCTTCCAGAAACAAGCGGTTGAGGTGGTTACGGCACCCGACGCGCGCGGGGCCTTCGACCTGAGCCGCGAGCCGCGGAAGCTGCGCGAGCGGTACGGCACCGACCCCGGCAGCGACCGCGGTATCGAGGCGCGGAAGTTCGGCGGGCTACCGCATATCGGCCAAACGTTTCTGATGGCGCGCCGGTTGATCGAGGCCGGTGTCCGGCTCGTCACCGTGATGACCGGTCGGCGCATCGATCAGGCGTGGGACACCCACCGCGACCACTTCGGCCTGATGAAGCAGGCGCTGTGCCCGCCGTTCGACCGCGCGCTCTCGGCGTTGATCGCGGACATGCACCTTCGCGGGCTGTTGGATGAGACGCTGGTGGTGGTGATGGGCGAGTTCGGCCGCACGCCGAAGGTGGGGCAGATCACGAGCGGTGCGGGCGCGGCGAAGAACAACGGCCGCGATCACTGGCCGTACTGCTACACGGTGCTGTTCGCCGGGGCCGGTATCCCAGGCGGCGCGGTGTTCGGCTCCAGCGACCGCACTGCGGCGTACCCGCGCGAGAACCCGGTCGGCCCGGAGGACATCGCCGCGACGATCTACAAAGCCCTCGGCATCGACCCCACAACAGAGATTCACGACGCGCAGAACAAGCCGTACACGCTCTGCACCGGCCGGCCCCTGCGCGCGCTGTTGGGGTAGCCCTCGGTGTGCGTCCGGTGCCATTGTTAGCATTCATCACACACCGCGCTGAACGTCCGCCTACTCTGATACGTGTACTCGGTGAAGCTGTCAGGTTCCGAACCCCTCCTCTCGGCCCTTCCCCAGCGCGGGGAGCGTCTCGCTCTTCACTTCCCCAGCACCGCGGGTGCGGAATTCTGCGCGTGGGCGGCGTCGTGACCGGCGTACTGGCCGAAGTCGTTGAAGAACAACCGTTTCGCAAGCCGGTAGAACACGTTCTTCTCGGGCACTTCCGCGGCCGGGTTGTACTGGCTGGTGCGCACCTTCATCGCGCCCAGTTCGGCCAGCGCGGTCTGGCGCGCGGTCGCGTCCTTCGCGCCGTGCGCGTCCACCAACTTCTTGAGCAGGTCGGGACGTTCCAGCACGATGCAGCCGCGCGTCGTCTCGGCCGCGAGCTTGCGGAAGTCCGCGAGGAACGCGGATTGGAGGAACTTCTGCTTCAGCGGGCGAACGTCCGTCGTGCCGTGGATCGACTCCTTCGAGAACTGCACGATGGGGCACGGCTCGATGTCGCCCCACGGGTTGATGTGGTGGCTGATGCCGGTCGCCGCCGGGCACAGGGCCTTGCCCTCGCCGTCGTGGTAGGCGTCGATGATGACGATGGGCTTCTTCGCCCGCATGTTCACGACGAACTGCCGCGCCCGCAGCGCCTGCTCGGGCGTCAGGCACAGGTCCGGGTTCGGGTTCGGTCCCATCGGCCGGTAGACGTGGAACCAAGTGTAGAGCACACCCAGTTCGATCAGCCGGTCGATCCACTCCTCGCGCAGCAGGTCGTCGATGTTCGTGCGAGCGAGGCTGGTGCAGACGCCCGCGAACACGCCCGCGTCCAGCGCGTTGTGAAGCCCCTGCATCGTCTTACTCAGCACGCCACCTCGCCCGCGGCGCTCGTCCGAGACGATCTCCGTTCCTTCGACCGAAATGAGCGGCGTCACGTTGCCGAGCTTCCACATGCGCTTCGCGCGCTCGGGCGTGATGAAGTGCCCGTTGGTGAAGATTTGGAAGTAGCAGTCCGGGTGCTCGGCCAGCATGTCGAGCAGATGCGGGTGCATGAACGGCTCGCCGCCGACGATGCCGAAGAACACGTTCCCCATCGCCTTCGCTTCGCGCACGAGCTGGTGGAACGCTTCGGGCTTGATCGTCTCCTGCTTCATGCTCACATCGACCCAACACCCCTGGCACCGCAGGTTGCAGGTGTTGATGATGCTGACGTACAGGAACGGCGGGAACACCTGCCCGCGCTTGAGCCGCAGCTTGTGCCGGTGAACGGACAGCGCGCCCTTGAACCCCATGTTGTACGCGAGCTTCCACAGGAGCCGCTTGTCGGTTTCGAGCAGCACGCGCTTGGCGAGCTTGAACGTGGCGAGCAGAGTCACGGACCACCCCGGACGGAGTAACGCGGCGATACAGACGAGTGTACCGCCGCGCGGCTCGCGGGGGCAGGGCGAATCGGCTCACGGCGCAAACGGCTCGCCCTGCATCTCCTTCCACTTGTCCTTCTGCGCGTCGGTCAGGAACGCCAAAAACTTCTCGCTCGCGTCCTTCCAGGTGGGCGCTTTCCCGATGAAGTCGGCGCGAAACAGCCCGGTCACTTGCTCCTGTTGCTTCGCGGTCAGTTCCAGCCCCTTGACCACGGCCTCCTCGACCTGGGTTTGCGAACTGGGGAACCCGGCGATGGCGCTCACCACGAGCGGCCCCTGCTGCTGCCAGCGGATCTCGTTGAACCGCTTCAGTTGCGCGGGCATCAGTACCGTCTGAAAGAGCAACCCCTCGACCCGGCGGCGCTCGGCGTTCACCTCGTCCATCAGGAGCGCGCGGAACTGTTCACGCTGTTTGGCCTTCGGGTCCACGAACCGGGCGAGGTGCGCGTCACGATCCGCCTTCTGCTTCGCGCTCACCGCCTTGTCCAGCCCCGCCACCTGTTGCACCTGCTTCGCGGTGAGCTTCAGCTCCTTCTGAACGGATTTGTTCTTCAGCAGCGAGACCGGCCCCTCGAACGGGTCCGGCATCTTGCCCTTGTCGTCCTTCGCCTTGTCCTTCTGCGGTTGGGTGTTGCCGGCGGAAGCGAGCAACCCGACCACCAGACACGCGAGCAGAGCACGGTAGCAGCAGAACATTGGGCCGACCTCGGATTCGAAGGTGAGAGCAGACACGCCCGCAGGGTACGCGGGAACCGAGAGCGGATTCGCGGAATCGCGCGGAATCGCGAGTCCGGAAGTAGCGAGTGTGCGGGTGAAGCCGCGCCGGGAGCGCCGGAACTCCGGGTCGCGGTCGCCCGCGCCGCGCCGCGCGGTCGGCGCGCGGGAACACTTCGCATGTCACCCCGCGTCACGGAGGATCGCTCGTGCTCCCACTTCTGCTCGCGCTCAGCGCGCCCGCGGCCGACCCCGCACCGAAGCCCGATTGCCCCACCTGGAACCACTACTTCAACTGCAAGGGTTCCTGCGCCGGTACAGGACTGTACCCGTTCGAGAAGCAGCCGCGCGTGTGCCTCGTCGAGGTGTGCCCGTGCGACACCGCGAGCGGCGACTCTGGTGCGAAGAAGTGCGACGTGTGGGTGAAGGAGTTCAGCGCGGCCGCGTTCATCGAGTACCCGCGGTTCACGCTCGACGGCGAACGCGTCCCCGGCAACGGCCTCATCATCTACGAGGGGATGCAACTCGTGGTGGACCCCGACAGCGGCAAGTACGACCTGACGTTCAACGCGACCGTGCCCGACATGCCCGCGAACCTGCGCCTCCAACTCGTCTTCAGCAACGGCAAGGAGCGGTACACGCTCACGCTGCCGCCGATGCGCCTGGAGCCGAAGCGCGACGCGAAGGCCGGCGACCCGACCGCGTGGACGTTCAACGTCGCCCACCGCGGCTACTCGACGCTGTTCGTGAAGGAAGCGAACCGGAAGATCGTCTACCGGGCCCACGAAGGCAATGCTCCGACGGTCATTACCCAGAACTGGGAGCTGACGCGCGTCGGCACGGCCCGGTTCGGCACGCCCATCGCGGTCGAAGACCCGAACCGCTGACGCGCCGCCCTTCCCCAGTTTTCCCGCGCGACCGCCGTTGCCCAGAACGGCGGTCGCGCCGTTTCCCCACTTCATGTTCGCTATTCGTCAAACATATCCCGAACCGCAATAACCGCACCAGCGGTCAAGTCGGCGAATCCGGCCCGCCGATAAGCGGTAGGGATTATGCCGGACGCGCCCGGGCGGCACACTGCGCCGCGCAGTCACGGAGGTCACAGATGAATCGGAACGCAAGCACGATGTTGTTGTGTGTGGTGTTGGGTGCCGTGGTGATGTACGGGAGCTCGAACTTCCGCATCAACATCACCCCGGTGAACGCCCCACCCGCGACCCCGGAGGTGAAGATCGCGCCGACCAAGTCGGCCGCGCCGCACGAACCGGCCCCGCTGCCCGCGAGTGTGACCAAGCCGGGCGATGCGCCTCGCGTCGATCCGAATGTACAGGCTGCTCAGTCCCTGCAACCCGCGCTCTTCCCGCAAGCAGTCGGCGTCGAGAAGGTTACCGAGAGCGTGACGGTCGCGGGCACGTCGCAGAACGTAATCTGGAACCCACCGACTGCTGGCAACCCACAGGTGTATCTGCTCACACGCAACCCAACGATTGTGCTCCGGGCCGCGACCGCGATCACGAAGGTTGTCGTGACACAGTCCGCCCCTGTCCTGAAGTCGGTTGCTTCCGACGCCCCGGGTGCAACCTGGTTTACTCCGGCCACCGTCAACAGTGTCGCTCTCGATTTCAGGAACGCTCCCCTACAGGATTACACCGGCCCTGTGCGCGTGGAGGTGTACGCTGGTACGGCGGTCGTCGCCTCAATCGACTACCGTGTTCCCATGAGTGCGCCGGCCAGCCCTCCGCTCATCGTGAGCCACGTTCAGAATAGTCCGTTCGCAAACCCGGCCTCACTCGCCACTCTGGGGAGTACCCGCGTTGTCGCCTACGGAGTGACGAACACGTTCCTCCAACTCCAAGGGCAGCGGAGTTCGTCGGTAAACGCGACGAAGTTCATCGCACACGTTGCGAGCGGACCGGTGTTCGATGTGGCAAACACGGCGAGCAGCCCAGCAGTGGCCGCACCTGGGTGGAACGAGCGGTTGACAAACATTCCCGTCTACTCGCAGGGTACGAACGGGTTCGTGGCCGCGCGAGCCGAACTCGGTGCGGACCACATCTACGCGACCGACTTTGTCGCGTTCAATGCGGCGACCGTCGTGTCGCCTCTCGGTGCCCCGAAGGTCACGGACGTTGCGAAGCCGACAGCTACGCCGGGGACAAGCACCCCGCTCACGACGATCCCCGGCTCATCGGTTTACACCAGCAACGACCGCAAGCTCGTGCTGACGATCCAGCCGCCCCCGGGCGCGCAAGCAGTTCTGATCTATGTGGATGGGGCGCTGAAGGTGACTGAACCAGTTGCAGGTGTGAGCGCGACTGCGGCACCGGGCGACGGGGCGGGAGCGCCAATACCCAAGACAATCGAACTCCCGGTTGCGATCAAGAACGTGGTTCGTGTGACCGCGATGCGCGGCGCACAGGAGAGCGACTCCGCGCTGCTCGAAGTGAAGGTGCGCACCGACGGGCCGTCGGTCGAGAGCGTGCTCGCGCCCGGGTTCGGCTCGTCGGCCGGTGTCGGCACCGAGAAGATTCAGATCCGCTTCAATGCCGACAACCCGCTCAACGCGACGGAAGCGAAGAAGAAGGACAGCTACCGGGTCATCCACAACGAGAGCGACGCGGCCACGAAGCGCAACGCCCTCAAGGACGGGCCGCTATTCGACGCGGCGACGAACACGGTCACGCTCACGGTCGATTCGATCAAGCCCGGCAGTTACGACGTGTTGATCCTGAACGCCGGCGGAACGCCGACCGCGGCAGAAGGGGGCACGACAGTGGGGCCTTCGCCCGGCATCGTAGACGTATACGGCAACCCGATCGTCAAAGCGCTCGGTGAGGGCGCGGTCGCGTACCGCGCGACGCTGTTCACCGCACAGGTCGATCAGCCGCTGCCGTCGCAGCGCGCCGGCGTCACGCTCCAGACCGGGCCGTCGGTCGCGCTGCCGGAGTACGTCAAGTTCCGCGTCTCGCCGGACGGCTTCAACCCGTCCGACCGTGTGGAGACGCGGGTCGTTCGGCTGTACTACTACCGCGACGGGCACCGCGTGGCGCAGCTCGTGAACCGGACCGTCAAGTCGTACAACGCGGCTACCGTGGACGTGCGCCGTCGCGTTGCGGATCGTGCCCGCGACGACGCGGACAAGGCCGAGGACGAGCGCAAGAAGCTCGAATGGGCCGCGGTCAAGGCCGCCCAGGACGCCCGCGCCGCCGAGGGCGATCTCGCCGCGGTCCAGAACCGCCTCGCCACCGCGAAGAACGAGTCGGCTCAGGCTCAGAACGCGCTCGCTCAGAAGCGGTTCCAGCTCCAACAGGCGCAGGCCGCCGGGCGCACCACCGAGGTGCAACGGTTGGAGTTCGAAATCGCTCAAACCGAGCGCACGATCATCACGTCCGATTCGATCGAGCGGCGCGGGGCCGCCGATCTCGCGACCGCGCAATCTGCGGTGGCCGCCAAACGCGACACCGAGGGGAAAGCGGTCGAGGCGTGGCAGGTGAAGGACTTGCAAGAGCGGCGGTACCGCGAGAACCAGTTCCGCCGCGAGGTCGGGGCCGCGAAGGAAGACCCGGACACCTACGGCCCGGCCCAACCGGAGTCGGTCGATCCGGTCTTGCAGGTGTCCATCTCCGTGATCGGCGAGGGGCTGATCCAGCTCCGCGGCCCGATCAAGGGTCTGAACGTGATCCGCACGATGGTGAACCAGATCGACGCCCCCGTCGGGCAGGTGCGGGTCTCGGTCCACACGCTGCAAGTGAACGGTGAGCGCGCCGACCGTATGGAGAAGGTCGTCCAGAACATCCAGCGTTATCTGGATCACTCGCGGTTCCTCACGGCGCAGTCGTCGCAGATGCTGCGCCGCGCGGTCACGAACGTCGCGGCACGCAAGGCGAACGAGGCCGCGCAAACGCTGGCCCCCGGCTGCACGCAGTGGGACCGCGACCAGAAGTACCTGCACGCCTTCTTCGGCAAGGACTTTATCGACGAACTGATCCTTCTCGATTCCGAGTTCCTCAAAACCGGCAACAAGCTCCTCGGCCTTCACTCGATGGACAGCACGAGCCTGTCGTCGGCGCTCTTCCTATTGGCACTGGCCAAGAACGACATACGCGCCGAGATCGTCCAGGAGTTCATGAGCTACGTGCAGCGCGAGTTGCCGCAGGCAGAGTGGAACTACTACGCGGCCGGGTTTTCGGACCTCAAGTGGAAGCACTGCGACGCCTGCAAGGACAAGAAGCAGTACCTGCTCGCGTACAACTCGAAGTTCCAGTCGTTCATCGGGTTCTTCACCAGCGAAACCGAGGTCGCGGACACGCTCTCGCCGCTCCAGCGCGAGTTCATCCGACTGGCGCAGATCTTCAAGGCCCGCATGATAACCGAAATGCAACTCAAACAGCGCGTCATGGAACGCGCGCTGTTGGAGGAGCGCGTCGGCACGAACTACATCGAGGAACTTAAGAACGCGAAGAAGCTGGAAGATGACGCGAAAGCGGAACTCTCGAAGTTCCAGAACGAACTGCAGGCGGCGCTGGGACAAGCCAACAAGGGACTTGTCGAGTTGCGTGTACTACTCGATGAGGCCGAGGCAGAGATCAACATAGGTGAGCAGTTCGCATCAGTGCTGAACAACATCCTTATTAGCAAGGCAACCGGGAGGAAAACACAACCCGGACAAATCAAGACGCGAACTGGTATCAAAGAGGTAAAGGTTCCACAGTTGAATGGACCATCGAAGCTACCCACCCCGAAAAATGGCGCACTGACGCCAGGGACTGACATCATAGACCTGACGCCGGCAGGGATCGAAGACCTTCTCAAGGGGTACAGCGTCAATCTCGAGAAAGACAATCCAGAAGTTATTACAGCGATTTACAATGCGGGAGGCTACCTTGCCCTATTTAAGTTCCTCGGTTCAGGAAATGATGCCATCTACCAGCGCATCCAAAAGAACTTGTCACTTATTCGGAAGACTCCGACGTCGGTGCCGGTTCCACTGATTCGCGAACTGAGCGCTGATATGAAAGAGCTGTCGACGTTGATATCGAGCAATTTCAGCGATGCGAAAGGTCAGCTCGGAAAGATCGTGGAGCTGCTGACACAAGCCAGCCCCGACCCGGTTGGTGCAGTAGGGCGATACAACCTGTTCCGCGACGACATCAAGAGCAAACTCACGGCGGGTAAGCCACTGGCTGAGTCCGTGACGCGCATCTTCAACGAGAGCGATCCGAGCTTCAAAAAGCTCGCAGCCACGGGCATAGATTTCCAGATCGCCGACAAGAAGGCTCGGGCCGCCCGTCGGCCGCTGGACGAGAAGAAGCTGCTGGACATGATGGTTGACGAGCTCGAAGACAAGTTCATCGAGATTCTGGAGGGCACGCGGGCGCACACCGCGAACATCGACAACTACATGAAGACGATCACGACCGCGCTCGACGACGACTTCAACACCCAGTACTACCTGCCGTCGTTCCGGCGGGCGCGCGAGGCCAGCCGCTCGTGGGATGTGACCCTGGGGCAGATCGAGACCACCAGCGTGCTCGCGAACAACCGCACCTTCGCGAAGGTGTCGCCGTCCGCGACCTTCGAGTTCGACCTGCCCAAGCGCGACATCCTCCTGACCGAAGGCTTCAAGTCCGCGAAGGCCCTCGTGGACGAGTACGGGGCGCTGATGAGCGACCCGTCGTTCCTGTCGCTGGCGAAGATGTACAGCGGCAACCCGGTGTCCATGATGCAGCAGGGCGGCGGTGGTCTGGCGTCCGTGCGCAACGTGCTGCCGGGTCTGTCCAGTTCGCCCGACGAGAAGATCATGGCCCAGGCCGGGCCGGGGCGCAAGGAGTTCGGCTCGTCGCTCGAGGCGCTGATCCCCGACCCGGCGATCTACAAGTTCGAGACCGGCACCGGTTACGAGATCCGGCCCGTGCTCAGCCCGGACGGACAGGCGGTGGTGTTCAACTTCGACTACATGTACACGACGGACGTGCGCGAACCGGTGCGGGCCGACGAGAAGCACCTGGGCCGCGTGAAGCGGCACTTCGTCCACACCGACGTGCAGCTCTCCAACTTCGAGCTGCGCGAGGTGAGCAAGTACATGGTGGCGATCAAGGTGGCGCGCACCGGCAAGGGCGTGCAACTGCTGCAAGACATCCCCGGCGTCGGGGTGCTGTTCCGCCCGCTGCCCAGCGCCGGCGCGTCGCTGCAACAGAACCTGATCTACTCGCAGGCCACCATCTTCCCGACCCTGTTCGACCTGATGGGCCTGCGCTACGCCCCGGCGGTCGCCGACCTGGACCCGCTCGCCGACCGCATGAGCGAGTACGCGGCCCGGTACCGCCGGCTCGACCTCGAACAGCGCGTGTACGACATCGGCGCGAGCCGCGTGGACGACGCCCTGCGGACGCCCTACGGCGAGCGCCGGTACGACCTGTACCGCCCGCAAATCCCGCTGCCGTTCGTTCACCCGAACGGGTACTACGGGATGGGCCTGCGGATGCGCGACGGCTACCTGCGCGAGGGCTACGACCCGAGCGAACAGTTCCGCGAGTCGCAGTTCAACCCGAACATCAGTGGGGAGAGCCGCCCGCAGCCCTACGACTACCGAGCGCCCTACGGCCCGGCGCAACTGCCGCCGTACAACGTGCTGCCCTCGTACCCGCTGGGCGACCCGCGCCAGAGCTACCCGCTGCCCAACCCGAAGCCGTTCGACGGTAATCCGCTGCCCAAGCCGAAGGAAGTTCCGAAGGACAAGATGGGAGCCGTGCGGCCCAACGCGACCGGGCCGACCGACGCGATGCTCCGAGACCCGCGCGTGCCGATCAACTTCGGTCGCCCGGTACCGCCCCCGAGCAGCCCGCCGGCGCGCGAGATTCCGACCGAGAGGTTCCCCCCGGTCGTGACGCCGGGCCTGCCGCCTTTGCCGGGTGTGCCGGGCGGACCGACCACCCTGCCCCCGCTGCCGCGCTAGCGACGACGGTGGTAGCGACTCTCTCGCCGCTGGCGAATGTGGGCGAACCCGATCCGGTCAAACGGAGCGGGCGCGGCCGACCGCCGGTGACGAAGTTGCCGGACGGGACGGACCCTCTGGCGACCGGAGACGAGTCATGAAGCGGCGCGTGTTGGCGGCGTGTGTCGGACTGAGTGTCGTGGCGTGCGTGTCGGTGGCGCGGGCCGAACTGCCCCGGCACGTCGCCAAGCCGAAGCTGAAATGGGGCGTGCCGAACTACGACTATCGGCCCACACCCGCGACCGCCCCGGCCGCGACCGTGACCGCGATGAGCCTGCCGAAAGCGGACATCACCCCGGCCGCGCTGCCGGGCCAGGACCGCCGGCCCGCGACCTACGTGTACCAGTTCCTCGAACCGCGGTTACAGGTGGACCACTGCTTCCTGTCGCGGGTCGCGGTGACGCTGCACGAGGACGGATCGTACCAGGTGAGTTTCCGGGCCGACCAGAACCCGCAAGCGGTGGACGACCCGCGGTCGCCGCTGAAAGCCGGCGAGCGGTTGGAAACGACGCTCCAGACGGGCCAGTTGCGGCGGAACACGTTCGTCGTGAAGGTGCGCGGGTACGCTGCGGACCCGGCCCGACCGGGGCGCACCGGCGCGACGCCGCTGTCGGCCCCCGCGATTGTCGAACTCCCGGCGATGGAGTTCGTGGTTCAAAAGGGCGAGCCGGCCAGCAAGTCGGCGAGCAAGGAGCTCGATCCGCTGGTGAAGAAGTACTTCCCGCTGATCGACCGCGTCGAGGTGGAGTTCACATACAAGTAGGTCGGCCGGCACGACGCCGCCCCGACCGCGACGAGCGAAGGAGCGGCCATGCGGCACGGACGCGGGTGGAAGGCGCTAGTGGTTGCGGTCCTTACTACGGCGTCGGGGTGCGTCGGCCTGACAACGGACCCGACGAGCGCGAGCAGCGCGAAGACGCGCCGCCCCGGCGACGCCTTCCGCCCGGCCTCGGCCCCGGTGCCGCCCGGTCAGGAGATCGAAGTGCTCGACCCGAACGTGGACCCGACCGGCAAACCGGTCGTCGTCCGCACCGGGTATCAGCAGCCACCCGAATCGCCGTTCGGCGCGCCGGTGCCGCCCGCCCTTCAGCCGGCGCAAACGATCGACGTTCCGCCGACGGTACTCGTCCACAAGTTCTACTACACCGGAGACCGCACGTTCCAGGGGCCGATGCTCGCCGGCGGCCCGGTGATCGTGTCCATCAACCACCCCAAGACACTGGAGCGCGTGTACGTCCCGGTCACGCTCCCGCCGGGCGCGCCGCGCGTCACCTACACCAGCGACGCGATCCGCTACGACTTCGGCCCGCAATCGATCACGCTCGCCTTCGGCCACTGCGGGAACCCGCGCGTGCGGTACTCGCAGTCGGCCAACGCCAGCGAGACCGCGCGCAAGAAGGCGGTCGAGGCCCGCGAGAACACGTCGAGTTGGGTGCAGCGGACCGGCATCCCGCAGGGCGTGCAGCGGTTCAAGGAGGGTACGAAGTCGACGGCCGGCGCGGTCGCGGACCGGATCAACGACGCCGGCAAGTTCGTGGTGGGTACCGCCTCGTCGGTGTTCGAGATGATCCCCGGCTCGCAGTTGCTCAAGTCGTCGCCCGAAGAGAAAGCGGCCCGCGAACAGGACCGCCTCCAACGGGCCGCGGACCTCAAGCCCGACACGCTGAACCAGTTCGTACCGCGCGCGCCGTGAGCCGCGCGCCGGTGATAACGCGAGCGGGCCGCGGGGTGAGCGCTCCCCGCGGCCCGTCGGTTTTCGGCACCCTCGCTCCGCTAGGCCGCGATGGTGGGCGAGCCGCCGCTCGGCCCATCGTTGGTCGGCTGCGGCTGCGGGCACGGCTGCGCCCGCGGCGGCATCAGCGGGTGCGAGAGCAGCGCGACGAAGGCCGCCGCGCGAACCGTCGGGAAGTAGCCGATCCCCGCCAACTTCAGCGCCTTCGCCTCTTCCCAACTGAGGCCCTGATCGATCACCACGATGGGCTGCGTGCGCCCCGCGCTGACCAGCGCCGCGAGCAACTCCTTACGGGCGCTCTTGTGGCGCGCCGTGCCGGTGAAGTCCACCAGCAGCGCGTCGCACGCGCCTGCGGCCTTTTGTTCGTAAGCCGACAAGTTGATGAGCAGCGCCCCGACGTTCACCGCAAGTGACGCGGCTTCTTGATAACGGGTCTGGTTCGGCGTGATGTAGCCGACGCAGGTGACAGACATTGTGTGTCTCCGAGTAGTTCGGCGGGTCGTGTCTCGCACCCGCCTCAATTACTTCACGCGAAACGGCAGCCCGATTTCGGGTTCCGCGAGAGATTTTCGCCCGCGTGACATTCGCGTTACGCGCCGCTTCGGGTTGACACCGCGCCCGCGCGCGGCGCACCATATGCGCCATTCGCACGGACGCACCCGATGATTATCAGCCAGGCCCCGCTGCGCGTGAGCTTCCTCGGCGGCGGGACGGACTACCCCGAACACTTCGAGCGGCACGGCGGCGCGGTGCTCGGCACCGCCATCGACCGCGCGTGCTACTTCACGCTCGCGCCGCTCGAGAGCCGCATGTTCGACCACCGGCTGCGGGTCGCGTACCGCAACGTCGAGTGCGTGCGGGACGTGAAGGACATCGAACACCGGCCGTTCCGCGAGTGCCTCCGCTGGACCGGCCTGACGCGCGACGTCGAGGTCACGCTGACCGCGGAACTGCCGGCGATGACCGGCCTCGGCTCGTCGTCCGCGTTCACGGTCGGTCTGCTGAACGCGATCCACGCGCACCAGAACCGCCCGCTCGCGCCGTTGGAACTTGCGTACCGCGCGATCGAGTTCGAGCGCGGCGTGTTGCGCGAGAGCGTCGGCTGTCAGGATCAAACGCTGTCCGCGCTCGGCGGCTTCAACCTGATCGAGTTCCGCGCGCCGGGCGACTTCCGCGTTCACCCGCTCGCGCTGAGCGCCGCGCGGCAGCGCGAACTCGAATCGCACCTGCTGTGCTTCTATACCGGCATCCGCCGCAAGGCCGACGCGCTGGCCCGCGCGCAAACCCGCCGCGTCGAGCAGAATCTGTCGCGCCTGCTGCGCATGCGCGCCCTGGTGGACGACGGCCACCGCGTGCTGACCGGCACCGGCACGCTCCTGCCGTTCGGCGAGTTGCTGCACGAATCGTGGCTGCTGAAGCGCGAACTCGACCGCCGCGTGAGCAGCCCGGCAATTGACAGTTGGTATCGCACCGCCATCGACGCGGGCGCGATCGGCGGGAAGCTCCTCGGCGCGGGCGCGGGCGGGTTCCTGCTGTTCTTCGCCCCGCCCGAAACGCACGGCTTCATCCGCGCCCGGCTCGCCGATCTCGTGGAAGTAACCTTCGGCCTGAACGCCCCCGGTGCGCGTGTCCTGTTTGACAGCACCACAACAAAGAGGACAGAGGACAGAAGGCAGAGGCCAGATGAAAAGGCCGCTTCGCCTGTCTGTCCTCTGCCCTCTAACCTCTGGCCTCTGATGAAGGAGGTCGCGTGACGCTCGATCTCCCGGTAGTCGTGCTGTGCGGCGGGTTGGGCACACGATTGCGCCCGACGGTCAGCGACCGCCCGAAGGCGCTCGCCCCCGTCGGCGCGCGCTCGTTCCTCGAACTGCAACTGCGCCTGCTGCGCGACCGCGGTGCGCGGCACTTCGTGCTATGTGTCGGCCACATGGCGGAGCAGATCGAAGCCGCGTTCGGCGACGGAACCACGCTCGGCGTCCGCATCGACTACTCGTGCGACGGGGCGACGTTGCTCGGCACCGGCGGCGCGCTGAAGCGCGCGGAGCGGTTCTTCGCGCCCGCCGCGTTCGTTGTGAACGGCGACACGCACATCGACGTTGATCTCGCACGACTCGCTCGCGTACACTCTGCCGCCCGCGCGGTCGCCACGCTCACACTGGCCCCGACCGTAGACGCCTCGCGCTTCGGCGCGGTCGATTTCGTGAGGGATCGAGTGACCGGCTTTCGCGAGAAGGGGACGTGCGGCAGCGCGTGGGTGAACGCCGGCGTGTACGTCATCGAGCGCGACCTGTTGGCGCGCGTGCCGGCGGGCGAACCGGTGTCGCTCGAACGCGACGTGTTCTCGAACGCGCTGTGCAACGGACTGCCGCTCGCGGCGTTCGCGCAAGAGGCCGCGTTCACCGACATCGGCAGCCCGGACGCGCTCCGCGCGTTCGTCGCCTCGCGGGAACCGTGCCATGCCGCGTGAGGCCGTGTTCCTCGACCGCGACGGAACGCTGATCGAAGAGGTTCACTACCTCGCCGACCCGGAGCAAGTGCGGCTGATTCCCGGCGCGGCCGACGCGGTGCGGAAGCTGAACGACGCAGGCGTGCTCGTTATCGTGGTGACGAATCAGGCCGGCGTCGCTCGCGGGTACTTCCCCGAATCGCGCGTATCCGCGGTTCACGAACGACTGTCGCGGCTGCTGGGTGAATGCGGCGCGAAGGTGGATGCGTACTACCACTGCCCGCACCACCCGACGGAAGGCAGAGGCGAGTACCGCATCGAGTGCGCGTGCCGCAAGCCGAAGCCGGGAATGCTACTCGCCGCGGCGCGCGACTTCGACATCGAGCTCGCGCGGTCGTGGATGATCGGCGACAAGCCGTGCGACGCGGGGGCGGGGGCCGCCGCGGGGTGCCGCACGCTGCTGGTACGAACCGGCCACGGCGCGAAGCTGCCGGACGCGGTCGCCGACGTGGGGGAAGCGGTTTCGATCGTGCTTCGCGCGCGGTCGTGATTGGGGGGGACCATGCCGACAAACGTGCTCGTCACCGGCGGGGCCGGCTACATCGGCTCCGTGCTCGTGCCGCTGCTGCTGCGCGAAGGGTACGCCGTTCACGTCCTCGACAACTTCCGCTTCGATCAGACCAGCCTCACCGATTGCTGCCTCGACGCGAACTTCCGCGTCACCCGCGGCGACTGTCGCGAGAAGCACACGCTGGCCCGCGCCCTGCTCGACGCGGATGTGGTGATCCCGCTCGCTGCAATCGTCGGTGCGCCCGCCTGTGACCGCGACCCGACCGCCGCGACCAGCACGAACCTCGACGCCATCAAACTGCTGCTCTCGATCCGCTCGAACGCGCAGCGCGTGATCCTGCCGAACACGAACAGCGGGTACGGCATCGGGGCGAAGGAAACGTTCTGCACCGAAGACAGCCCGCTGCGCCCCATCAGCCTGTACGGGCGCACGAAGGTGGACGCCGAGTGCGCCGCGCTGGACGCCGGCAACGCGGTCACGTTCCGCCTCGCGACCGTGTTCGGCCTGTCCCCGCGCATGAGGCTCGACCTGCTCGTGAACGACTTCGTGTACCGCGCCGTCACCGACCGCGCGCTGGTCGTGTTCGAGGGCCACGCGAAGCGGAACTTCATTCACGTTCGCGATGTGGGCCGCGCGTTCCTGCACGCGCTCGCGAACTTCGAGATGATGCAGGGCCGCGCGTACAACGTCGGCCTCAGCGACGCGAACCTCTCGAAGCTCGAACTGTGCGCCGCGATCCAGAAGCACCTGCCCGGCTTCGCGTACCTCGAAGCCCCGGTCGGCGAAGACCCGGACAAGCGCGACTACGTCGTCTCGAACGCGCGCGTCGAGGCGACCGGCTTCCGGCCCCAGGTGTCGCTGAACGACGGCATTCGTGAACTCATCAAGGGCTTCACCATCCTGCGAAACTCGAAGTTCAGCAACGTCTAAGCCGCTCGCGGCTTCGCAAGGAAACAAGGGCGATGGCATGGCAGCCAAGTTCCTGATCGTGAACAACGGCATGACGGAGGCCCGCGGGCACTTCGTCGAAACGGGCGTGGCGCTCGCGCGCGCCGCCCGCGCGCGCGGCTTCGACGTGACGATGGGGGTTCACGCGCGCTGCGACGGCCGCGGCGTTCCGGCCGATGTG
>SXHE01000570.1 GCA_005773755.1 Planctomycetia bacterium | reverse complement strand
GACCGTGCCGCCGGTGCGGTCGTCCTTTGGCGACCGCGTGTTCCTCGGGCTGAGTCAGAGCGCCGGCATCTTCGTGCTGTCACTGGCGGCGGTGCTGGTCGCCGTACTCACCTATCAGGCGTGGCCCGCGCTCGCTCGCATGCGCGAGCTGCAAATCCTGACCAGCACCAACTGGAACCCGAACGAGGGCGCGTACGGGTCGCTCCTGTTCGTGTACGGCACGCTCGCCACGTCGTTCATCGCGATGCTGGTCGCGGTGCCGCTGGGCGTGGGGGCCGCCGCGTACCTGTCCGAGGTCGCGCCGCCGCGCGTCCGTCGCACCTGCTCCTTTTTGCTCGAACTGCTGGCCGCGATCCCCAGCGTCATCTTCGGGTTCTGGGCGCGGGAGTTCCTCGCCCGCCGCGGGCTGGCCCCGACGTTCACGTTCCTCGGCATGAACAACCCCAGCGGCGAGGGCATTCTCGCGGCCGGGCTGGTGCTCGCGGTGATGATCCTGCCGTACATCACGGCCCTCAGCTTCGACGTGTGCCAGGCGGTGCCGCGGTCGCAGCGCGAGGGGTCGCTGGCGCTCGGCGCGACCCGCTGGCACACGATCTGGAAGGTGGTGCTGCCGTTCGCGCGGCCGGGCATCATCGCCGCGTGCTTCCTCGCGCTCGGCCGGGCCATCGGCGAGACGATGGCCGTGACGATGGTGATTGGGAACTCCGACTACCTCAAGTTCGGGATCGACGCGAAGGGCGATTCGATCCCCAGCCTGATCGCCGGCCAGTTGCACGAGACCAGCGCCGCCAACCCGGACAAACGCGCGGTGCTGATCGCGCTGGGCCTGATCCTGTTGGGCCTGACGCTGATGATGAACGTCGGTGCCCGGCTCCTGGTGCAGTGGATGTCGAAGCCGCGGGCTAGGGCGGGCCGGGCGGTGAGCGTGACCGAAGACCCGAACTACCAACTGACCCCGGCCCCACCGGAACAGGCCGCGAAGGCCCGCCGCCGCGCGGCCCGCACCGACCGCGCCATGATGGGCGTCCTCTGGCTGTGTCAGTTGCTCACCGTGGTTCCGCTGTTTCTGATCCTCGGGTACATCACCTACAAGGGGGCCGGGTACGTGACCCCGGCGTTCTTCACCAACCTGCCCAACGACAAGCCGCCGGGGCTGTACCACGCGCTGGTCGGCAGCGTCACCCTCGTCGGACTGGCCGCCGCGTTCGCCATCCCCGTCGGGCTGCTCACCGCGATCCTCCTCAGTGAGTACAAGAAGCACCCGCTGGTGAAGCCGGTGCGGTTCGTGTCCGAGATGCTCGGCGGTGTGCCGTCGATCATCATCGGGGTGTTCGCGTACGCGGTCCTGGTGTCCCCGTTCTGGCTCAACCCCGGTGAAAAGTTCCTCGGGTACTCGTTCGGGTTCTCCGCGTGGGCCGGCGCGTTTGCGCTGGCGATCATGATGTTGCCGGTCGTGATCCGCTCGGCGGAAGAGTCGATGCGGCTGGTGCCCAACAGCCTGCGCGAAGCGAGTTACGCGCTGGGTGCCAGCCGCCGCCAAACGGTGTTGAAGGTGGTGATGCCCGCAGCGCTGCCCGCGATCGTGACTGGCATCCTGCTCGCGGTGGGGCGCATCGCCGGGGAGACGGCCCCGCTCATCCTGACCGCTCGCGGAACCAACTTCCTGCCCGAGTCGCTCTCGAAGCCGGCCCCGTCGCTGCCGTTCTACGTCTACGACTTCTCCACCAAGCCCGGCGAGGTGCAGAAGAACCTGGCCTGGGCCGCGGCCTTCGTGCTGCTGTGCGTGGTATTGCTGCTAAACGTGGGCACGCGACTACTCGCCGGCAAGCGCGTCGTGGCCGCCGCACGGGCGGATTAGCGCGGCTCGTATCGCCGATGCGCCACTGGACGCGCCCGCGAACCGCCCCTAAGAATGGGGTGTCCTTGCGCTGCCGCCCGACGTGGCCCTATCGTCTAGTGGCCTAGGACACTGCCCTTTCAAGGCAGTAACTGGGGTTCGAATCCCCATAGGGTCACTCTGCCAGCCGATAGTGGGCAGTGGGCAGCGGACAGAAAAGGCGCTCGCCTTCACTGCCCGCTGCTCACTGCCCGCTACTCACTTTTGGTGCCGCCGATGAACAACATTCCGTGGTGGGGCTACGTCATCCTCGCGGGCCTCGCGTGGGGCACCTACGTCCCGATCATTTTCTACGGCGGAACCGAACTGAGCACGAAGCCCGGCACCATCGGCGGGCGGCTCGCGTCCATCCTGTGCGTAGGCGGCGCGTACTTCGTGCTCGGCGTTGTGGTCCCGGTGCTGATCATGTCGTTCGGCGGCGAGGGCACGAAGCCCAGTTGGAAGAGTACGGGCCTGGTGTTCAGCGCGCTGGCCGGCGTCGCCGGCGCGGTCGGCGCGATCTGCGTGATCTTCGCGAGCAAGGCCGCCGTGGACGCGGCGAAGGCCGAGGGCGTGAACCCCGCGACCTACCGCGTGTACATCGCGCCGCTGATCTTCGCGCTGGCCCCGGCCATCAACACGCTGCTCAGCTTGGTGTGGCACCCGAAGGTGGGCGACCCGTGGCACTTCGGCTTCGAGGTGCCCGGCTGGAAGCTGCCCGTCGGCATCCTGTTCGTCGCGATCGGCACGTTCCTCGTGCTGAAGTCGAAGGAAGACATGGAGGCCGCGAAGGGCGGGCCGAAGCCGCCCGCGCCGGTGGTCGAACCCGGCCCCGCACCGGCGACCGGATCATGACACCCGCCGAAGCCGTATCGCGGCTGAACACGGTCCTCGCGCACGCTTGGATGATCCGCACGTTCCTGAAGCACGCGGACGAAGTTCAGGAAAATGAGGACATGCTGGACGTGCCGCGGACTCTGTACGACAGCATCCGCGCGGTCGAACCGGCCCGCGAGCGCGGCGACCACGGCGACTTCCTCCGCCGGCTCAAGGGCAAACTGCCCAAGCTGCGCCGCATCGCCGATCACTTCAGCGCGCACTTCAAGGTGTTCTCGCCGCACACCAACTTCGAGATGGCCGCCGCCAGCCTGCTCGGTGTAGTACGGCACATGGAAGAAATCTTCGCCGCGGTGGACTGGAACGAGGTGACGAAGCTGATCCAGGCGGCGCAGGCGAGCGGGGGGCGTAAGCCCCCTGATGCGAGCGAAGCGGACCCGCTGGACGACATCGAGATCCCCGAAGTGTGACGGCGCGCGCCTTCGTCAGAACCGGTAGCGCAGCTCGAATCGCGTCATGTCGCGCGCCAGGTACTTGCCCGTGATGCCGTGTTGCCAGCCCAGGCCCAGGTCGAACGTGTCGCAGAAGAACAGCCGCATCCCCGCGCCGATGTGCGCGCTGGTCCGCTTCGCGAGCCGCTGCGACCCGAGCGCGGGGTCCGTGAACAGGCCGTCCTGGAACGAGATGCCCGTCGTTTCCAGCGTGCCGACCAGTTGCACGTCCTTGATCGGCTGCCACCACACGTGGTTGATGCTCGCCGCCCAGCGCAAGTGCGGGCCTTGATAGTCGTTGTCGCCGCCCAGCGGGATCCACTCGACGACCTGCGACTGGAAGTACGTTTTCGGTGCGACCCGCAGGCCGAAGTTCAGCCCCGGTTCGAGAGCGACGTGGCCCGTACCCAGCCCCTTCGTCGGCACGCCGATGGGGATGTACGTCCGCATCTGGAACCCGAACAGCGCCAGCTCGCTGTCGAGCAGCATCGTCTTCGCGGTGATGGTCATGTCGGCGAAGCCCGCGCCGTCCGCGCCGAACGGCGTGCTGTTCACCGACCGGTACGGCGCGGCGATCTGCACCCCGCTCGCCCCCATCCCGATTTCCGTGACGAGCATGAACTCGTGTGCGTCCACGTACGGGATGCTCCGTAGCGGGGCGTTCGCGCGCGGGCCTTTGCCGTTGCCGTCGGCGCGGGCGAAGAAGAACTCGCCGCGGTCCGGGTAGGCGTAGTGGTTCATGTAGTCCCAGCGGAACCGCGTGCTCGTCTTGGGCCGCACCGCGTCCACAAAGAACGCGGCGTCGGCCAGCGGTTCCCACTTCGGCTGGTAGCACGGGTCGGGGCAGCACACGCCCGAATAGATCAGCCCGATCACGCGGCCCGCGGCGGTCTTCGCGGGGAACGGCTCGCACCGCCCGCTGCGGCACGGCGGGTCGCCGCACGACGTACACCCGTTCGGGCCGTAGCTCCCGCCTCCGCAGTGCGTGCAGTTGTTCCCGTCTACGAGCTTCGAGAGCGCGTCGAACGTGGCCGGCTTGCCGTTCAGTACGATCTCTGGCGGCTCGGCCGTCAGCGGCGGCAGTTCCGCGGGCGGCGGGAGCGTGACCGGCGGCGCGTCGCTGGTGTGCGGCGGCGGGAGTACCGACTTCGACTTCACCGGCGGCGGCAGCGGCGCGTCCGGCAGCGTCGGGATCGGCGGCAGGAACTCGCCCGGCGGAACGGGCGCGTCGGCCTTCACCGTCGCGGGCCGCGCGGGAAGCTCGCTGGGCGGCTCGGTGATCGGGGGCAGCGTGATCG
>SXHE01000569.1 GCA_005773755.1 Planctomycetia bacterium | reverse complement strand
GAGTCTTCGAGCCGGGTGAGGGGGCGCTAGACAACTCAAGAGATACGCGGAACGCGATCGAGTTGCACCGCGCCCCCACACCCGCCGCCCCAGAGCGGGCGGCGACCTCTCCCCCATCAGAGCATGGGGGAGAGGTGGAAACGCCCGTCAGCGCTTCAGCGAGTACAGCGCGACCGCGCTGGCGATCTTCAGCGCGCTGTCCTTGTCGTAGCCCATGCACTCCGCGGACTTGTGGCCCTCGATCGCACAGCCGATGTCGTACTTGCTGTACACCACGAGCCACCGGCCCTTCACCAGCTTGCCGTCGATCATCCGCTCCTCGCGGATGCCTTCGAGGTGGACCTTGTAGTTCCGCATCTCCGGTTCCGCGCCGCTGCCGTCGGCCTTCTCGCGCCGGCACCGCAGGTTCTTCAGATCGATGCCGGACGCGGTCGCCATCTTGAAGAGCGGGTCGTCGTCGGGGATCAGTTCCAGGTCGCGGCCCCACATCGCCTTCGTCGCCGCGCGGAACGACTCGTCGAACGCCTTCCACCCCTTGATGTCGTTGCACGCGGCGTCGGCGAGAAGCAGCCCGCCGGTCTTCAGGTTGGCCTTCACGTTGTCCGACTCGAACGGGGTGAACGTGACCGGCTTGCGGCCGTGCAGGTACACGAACTTGTACCGCGTCAGTTTCTCGTCGCCGGGCGCGAGCACCTCGCTGTTCATCGTCACGTCGAGCTTCGCGACGGTGCCGAGGAACGTCATCAGGTTCCGCAGGGCGTCCGGCGCGGGGGGCGTCTGCGCGCTCTCGTCGCTGATGTACTGCAACTGGAGCGCGCGGAACTTGCTGCGGGCGATGCTGCTGTCCTTCGGGGTGATGATCTGCTTGCTCAGCCGCGGCTTCGGCAGTTCGAGGCCGGTGGCGTAGGCGATGACGTTGCGCGACAGGCAGAACGCCTTCTCGCCGCGGTTCTTCGGGTTGCGGGCCTCTTTCGGAATGAACCGGCGCTCTTCCCAGTACCCCGCGAGCGGGCTGGGGCTGAACACCGCGACCGTGCGGCACCCGCGGTCCAGGTACATCAGGTCGGGGAAGTCCGCGGGCGAGACGCCGGGGAACATCGTCCAGATCGCGTGTTCGGCCGGGAGCTTCTTGAGTTGGCTGCCGGGGAAGATGCGCGCGAGCAGCGCCTCGAACGACTTGGCGAACTCCGGGTCGCCGCAGCACGCCTCCGCGAACAGGAACCCGCCCTCCTGGACGTACTTCTGGAGGATCTTCTCGTGCGTGCCGAGTAGCTCGCCGGGGTTGGTCACAAACGGCATCGGCCCGTGGCCGTTCAGGTACACCAGAGGCGACGACAGCAGCAGCCCGACCTCGGAATCGATCTTCGGGTCGGTGTTCAGGTCTTGCAAGCGCGGGTCGTACACCTGCCACGAGAGCGGCACGTTGTCGAAGACCTCGCGCGACGCGAACTCGACCATGTTCCGGCAGTCGTTGTGTTTCCGGTTCCAGTTGGCGAGGTTGGTGAACTTGCCGTTGGCGTCCTTCTCGGCGAGCACGGCTTGCGCCTTGCCGATCTCCGTCTTCTGGAAGTTGCCCCAGGCGAACTTGCTAATCAAAACCGGGGTGCGGCCCTTCGAGAGGAACAGGATCGCGAACGAGGTGGCGATGGTCGGCTGCGTGTCCGCGCCGACGCTGAACTTCTGCTGCGCGTCGCGCGAGATGAACGAGCCGTCCGGCTCCTGCATCTTGATGACGCGCGTGCACCCTTCGCGGTACCAGTCGATCTGCCCGATGAACCGCTGGCCGGAGAGCCGGCCCAGGCGCTCGATGCCGTAGTAGTTGTAGAAGTACGATTTGCCTTCGAGGAAGTTGAACTGCGTGCCGATCCAGTTCATCGCCAGCGCGAGCGCGGAGTCTTCCGAGTACTTGCCGCAGTTGGCCGCGACCCCGGTGGTCGCGTTCAGCCCCTGCTCGCTGGCGTCGAGGCCCATGTTGGCGATCCACAGCCCGCACGCCCCGCCCACGGTCATGGTGAAGCTCGGGTCCGGGAACTGCGGGGATTGCGCGTACCTCCAGTACCCGGTCTTGCCCTGTGTGCGGGTGTAAAACTCCTTGATCGCCTTCCACATGTCGTCGCCGATGTCCACGCCCGCGGTCTTGGCCGCGTACAGGCCCAGCAGCGCGTACTGCGTGTTGGAGTTGTCCGACGCCTGCTGCAGCGGGTAGCTCCAGCCGTCGAGCTTGCCGTTCGAGTAGGTCGCGATCTTCTTGAGGTACGCGACGTTCTTCTCGATGGCCGGCACGTCGCCCTTGACGCGGGCCTCGGCGAACACCATCGTCTGCAGCGCGACCACGTAGGTCTTTTCGGGCACGCCGAGCTTCCGCAGGTAGTCGAGCGCCTTCGCGACGGTCGCGTCGTCCTTCGTGTAGCCGGCGTTGAGCAGCGCGAGCGTGGCGAGCGACGTGACCCCGCCCTTCAGCCCGGCGATCTCGCCGAGCACCAGGTTCTCCCAGTTGCCCTGCTTGTTCTGCGTCTTCTTGAGGTAGCTCACGCCGCGGTCGATGGCGCTTTTGACGTCCTGAACGAGCTTCGCGTCGATCGCGTTCTTGGTCGCGGTGTCCGCTTTCTCTTTGTCCTTGTCGTCCGCGGGCTGCGCGGAAGTGGGCGTACCGGTGGCGAGCAGAAGCCCCACGCACAGGGCGAGGCCGGCCGAGAGCAGCGAACGGGTCATGGGTGCTTCTCCTTTGCGAAGCCGCGAGCGGCTTCGTCATTATACCCTCACCACCGCAGCGGTTTCTGCCACGCTTCTTTCAGCACACCGAGTTTCACCCAGACGAGCCACTCGCCGTTGGTGCCGGCGATGCGCAAGCGCGGGTCCGCGACCGTAGTGCCCACCCGCGCGACCGGCACGCCCGCGAGCGCCGCCTCGAACGCCGCGATGTTCGTCGGCTTCACTTCCACCAGGAACCGCGACGGCGACTCGCCGAACAGCTTGGCCTCGTCGGAGATCGCGCCCGGCAGCGCGGTCAGGTCGGCCCCGATGCCGCCGGCGAAGCACATTTCCGCCGCCGCGACCGCCAACCCGCCCTCGCTCAGATCGTGGCACGCGCGCACCAGCCCTTGCGAGATCGCAGAGTGAATGGCGGCGAACACCTTCGGCGCGACTTCGAGCTTCACGGTGGGCACGGTGCCGCCGGTGCGCCCGGTCACGAGGTGGAAGTGCGAGCCGCCGAGTTCGTCGCGCGTTTCGCCCACGAGGTACAGCGCGCTGCCGGCTTCCTTCAGGTCCATCGTCACGCACTTGCGCACGTCCGCAACGCGGCCCAGCGCCGTGACCAGCAGCGTGTGCGGGATGTCGAGCCGCTCGCCGCTCTTGCCGGTGTAGGTGTTGTTGAGGCTGTCCTTGCCGCTGATGAACGGCGTGCCGAACGCGACCGCCACGTCGCGACACGCCTCCGCGGTGCGGACCAGCGCGCCCAGCACCTTCGGGTCGTGGATGTTGCCCCAGCAGAAGTTGTCCAGGATGGCGACGCGCGCCGGGTCCGCGCCGACGGCGACCACGTTACGCACGGCCTCGTCGATGGCACACGCCGCCGCCGCGTAGGGGTCGAGGTCCGCGAGCCGCGGGTTGATGCCGCACCCGATGGCCGCGCCGACGGTCGAGCCGAGAACGGGCATCACAACGGACGCATCCGACGGACCGTCGTTCATCACGCCGACGAGCGGCTTCACCGCGCTGCCGCTTTGTACCTCGTGGTCGTACTGGCGAATCACCCACTCTTTCGAGCACACGGAGAAGTGACCCAGGATTGAGAGCAGTGCATCCTGCGCGTCCTTTGGCTCCATGCCCAGTCGTTGCAACGACTGGGGGGCCGCCGGCGCGCTCCACTCGGCGCTCTTGACGACAGTGGGGCGACCCTCGTGCAGGAAGTGCATGTCGAGATTGGCGACCTCGATACCCTTGTACGACAGCTTCAACCGGCCGCTCGCTTCGAACGTGCCCAGCACGGCGGCTTCCACGTCCTCGCTGGCGCACAGCGCGCGCAGCTCCGGCCACTTCGCCGCCGGCACCGAGAGCACCATGCGCTCCTGCGATTCGCTGATCCAGATTTCGGTGTAGCTCAGCCCCTCGTACTTGAGCGGGGCTTTCTCCAACTCGACCGTCGCGCCGAGGTCCACGCCCATTTCGCCCACGGCCGACGAGAACCCGCCCGCGCCGCAGTCGGTAATGGCCGTGAAGAGGTTCCGGTCGCGCGCTTGCAGGATCACGTCCTGCACCTTCTTCTCGGTGATGGCGTTGCCGATCTGCACCGCGCCGCCGCTGACCGTTTCCGACTCGTGCGTGAGTTCGAGGCTGCTGAACGTCGCGCCGTGGATGCCGTCGCGCCCGGTGCGCCCGCCGACTGCGACGATCAGGTCGCCGGCGTGGACCTGCTTGAACGCCTTGTCCTTCGGGATCAGCCCAATCGTGCCGCAGAACACAAGCGGGTTCGCCAGATAGCGCTCGTCGAACAGGATCGCCCCGTTCACCGTGGGGATGCCCATGCG
Source organism: Planctomycetia bacterium (assembly GCA_005773755.1). Lineage (GTDB taxonomy): Bacteria > Planctomycetota > Planctomycetia > Gemmatales > Gemmataceae > Gemmata. The sequence goes on along the minus strand of SXHE01000569.1, from coordinate 2,498 downwards.
GTTGCCGTAGTCGCGCACGCCCGCCACGACGCCCTGCATCACGCGGCGCGGGTGCAGCACGCCCTGCGGCAACTGGTTCGCGTCGAAGTCCGGCGGCGCGAAGCAGAACACGTCCGTGTTGCACACCGGCCGCGCGGCGAGGCCGGTGCCGAGCACGTCGCGGATGACGCCGCCCAAGCCCGTGTTCGCGCCGCCGTAAGGCTCGATGGCGCTGGGGTGGTTGTGCGTCTCGACCTTGATGCAGATGTGGTTGTCGTCGTCGAACTTCACGACGCCGGCGTTGTCCGCGAACACGCTCACGCACCAGTCGTCCGCGCCCAGCCTGGCGCGAATCGTCTGGGTCGCCCCGAAGATGGTCTCTTTCAGCAGGTTCTTGTAGGTGCGGGTCGCGCCCGTGCTGTGGTCGGTCAGCGTGATCGTGCCGCGCAGCGTCTTGTGCGAGCAGTGCTCGGACCACGTTTGCGCGATCGTCTCCAACTCCACGTCGGTCGGCTCGCGGTTCAGTTCGCGGAAGTGCGCCTGCACCACCTTCATCTCGTCCAGCGACAGCGCGAGCGTGTTCTCCTTGCTCAGCTTCACCAGCCCCGCGTCGTCGAGGCCCGCGACCGGCACGGTGGCGAGTTTGAACTTGTACGGCGCGCCGAACGCGAGGTGATCGGCCTTCACCGGGCCGACGACGATCTGCTCGATGGCGTCGTTTGCCAGCACTTTGCGGAACAATACGTCGCGGTCGAGCGACGGGATTTCCGGCGAGCCGTAGTAACGGCGGAACCGGCGCACGGCGGTCGCGGGGACGCCCAGCATGGCGAGCGCGTCGAGGACCGTTTGCGCGACCGGGTCCATCACGCCGGGTTTCAGCAGCACGGTGTAGTAGTGACCGGTGCGCGCGCCGACCTCCGCGAACTCGCCGCGCTCCACGAGCGGATCGACCAGCACCTCGCTCGTCAGCCGCGCCCGCTGGTCGTCGGTCAGTTCGCCTTCGAGCAGGAACCCGCGGGTCGCGGATTCGATCAGATCGCCGCCGCGCTCGGCGTGCGTGAGCAAGTCGAACTCGTCGCACACGCGCTCGCGCTCGCCGTCCCGCCCCAGCGGCTTGATCTCAAGTTCCCAGAGCATCGCGTACCTGCTTCCCTTCGGTGAGCCAGCGCTCCAGTCCGGCGCGGTCGCCGGCTTCGAGGAGCGCGCGGAATTGGTCGAGTCGGTTCGTAAACGCGGAGAGTGCGGACAGAACGCCGTCCTTGTTCGCGTCGAAGATCGCGGCCCACAGCTTCGGGTCGCCGGCCGCGATCCGGGTCACGTCGCGGAACCCGCCGGCCGTGACGCGAAGCCAGTCCGAGTGGGTCACGCCGGCCACGGCGCTCGCGACCGCGTGGGGCATGTGGCTGGTAAATCCGAGGACGCGGTCGTGTTCGTCGGCGTTCATCAGGACGACGCGCGACCCGAGCGCCTCCCAGAATCGGCCGACCGCGAGCGTGCGGCCCCAGTCCGCGCCGAACGGACTCATGACGACCGCGGTGGCGCGGTTCACGAACAGCTCGGCGGAGCCGTGTTCCGGGCCGGACTTCTCGGACCCGGCCAGCGGGTGCGCCGGCACGTAATCCACCCCGGCCGGCAGCCGCCCGCGGACCGCGGCGACGATCGCGGCCTTCGTGCTGCCTGCATCGGTCAGCAGCGTGCCCGCGGGCACGAGGGCGGCGGCGGCAACGATCACGTCCGCGACCCGGTCCACCGGGGTGCAAACCACCACCAGGCCGGAGCCGGCCACCCCGTCCGCAAGGTCCGTGCAACAACTGTCGAGGGCACCGAGCCTGCGCGCGCTCGCGAGGGCGCTGGGGTCGCGGTCCACGCCGACCACGCGCGCCGCGACCCCGCGGGCCTTCGCCGCGAGGCCGACCGAGCCGCCGATCAGCCCGACGCCGACAATGGTGATCTGCTCGAACAGCATTTCGAGATTATAAGGACGCGGGCCGCGCGCCGCCCTCACTTCGGGCCGGCGTACTGGTACGAATCGCCGAGCAGCTCGCGGGTGGCCCGGATGATCTCCTGGGCGTGCCCGCGGAAGTGGGCGAGGCTCCGCACCGCGGCCTGCACGCCGGTCCAGTCCTGGTTGTTCACGCGAACCACCGTTGCGAGCCGCTCGTCGGTCGCGCCCGCGAACGCGGCCTTCGCCTGCTGGATCGTGTCCGTGAGCGTTCGCAGCAGTTCGGCCTTCGGCACGGCGTCGCGGGTGGCGAACTCCGCGGCGCGGTTCCGCGTGTCCGGCGCGCCGGACAGGTTGTTCGCGATCACCTGTTGTACGTTGCCGGTCAGGTGAACGAGCAGGTTCCCGATGGCGTTCAGGCCGTGCGGCGGGCGCACCCAGACCTGTTCTTCGCTCAGTTGGTTGACACAGTGTACGATCCGCGACAGCGCCGCGTCGAGTTCGTCGGCAACGGCGTGGTTCAGCGCGGAGCGGAGGTCGTTGGACATTGTGAGTTCCTCGGTCAGCAATGCGGTTG
>SXHE01000568.1 GCA_005773755.1 Planctomycetia bacterium | reverse complement strand
GCCTTCTTCACCTCCGCGATGAGGGTGATCTGTGCGAACCGGCGGATCGCGGCCTTGAAGTCGCGCGCCAGCGGCATCCCCGCGGCGCGACGTTCAAGCTCCACGTCGGGCACGGCCGCGCGCCCGGCCGCGATCTCGCGCCATTTCGTTTCAACGATCCGGTCCAGAATGGTAGCCATGCGGTGTCTCTGTGCGGGCGGCGCGGGAGAGGTATCTTAACGTTCGTAGCGTGAACACCAACGCAGAAGGCCACACCTTGCCCGCCGAGTTCTGGACCGAAGCCGCGCGCATGACGACATCCGGCCTGCTCGTCGCCGCGGTCGCGGTGCCGGTCGCGCTCGTCGCACGGGCCGTTCGGCCGCGCGAGCCGTTCCTTCCGCGCTGGAAGCCGTGGCCCGTCCCGTGGAACGGCTTCGAGTTGATGGTCGTGTTTCTGATCGTCGCGTTCATCGTGCCGCCGCTCGTTCACCAACTGCTCTCCACCGGCGGCTTCTACTCCGCGGTCTACGGCGACACGCTGCCCGCGCCGCGGGCGAAGGACGCGGCCCCCGACGCACTCAAGTCCGCGAACACGCTTCGCATGTTGTGGGCCAGCGTGTTCGCGCTCCCGCTGCAACTCGGCGCGCTGTGGTTCGCGCTGCGCGCGCGTTACCCCGCGTGGATACCGCAGCTGGTGGGCTACGGCAGCTCCGCGGGAAAGGTGGTGCTCGCAGTGGTCGCGTGGCTCGTGCTCACGCCGCTCGTCTTGAGTTTGCACGCGGGCGTCAACGCGATCTCTCAGGGACAAGGCGCGCAGCCAGAAACGCACGCGCTGGCACAACTGGTCGGCCGGCCCGCACTGGATCAAGCGGTGTTAATGTTCGAGGCATGTGTTGGCGCGCCACTACGCGAGGAGCTTCTGATTCGCGGGCTGTTGCTGGCGTGGTGCGTCGGACGGATGCGGGTGCCTGGTGCCGGCGTCGCCCCGCTCACGGCCGCGCGGCCGTGGCTCGTGATGCTCGTCGCGGTCGCACTCGCCGCTTCCAGCGAGAAGCGCGCCCCGGTGATCTTCGCCGGGGTTCTGGTGGCAGGGTTGGCCGTACTGTGGCGGTTCAAGCGGACCGGGGCGCGGCGCGCGCGGGCCGTGTACGCCACGGCCGCGCTCTTCGGGCTGATGCACCCGACGTGGCCGACCCCCATCCCCTTGTTCGTATTGGGGCTGGCCCTGGGCTGGCTCGCGGTGCGAACGAACGGCCTAATCGTCCCGGTGCTGGTCCACGCGCTGTTCAACGCTGTGTCGGCCGTCTTCGTGCTACGCAGCGGCGCGGGCTGACGTCGCTTCAGTATTCGGCAGCCCCAACACCTTCCGATACACGCCGTGGACGATGCGGGCGCACGCGCCCCAGGTGAAGGCGGCCGCGTGCGCGGGTCCGCGCCGCCGGTAGTCGGCCAGAAACTCCGGCTCCGCGGCGATGCGGGCGAGCGCGTCGCGCCAGCCGGCGAGATCGTTCGGGTCGAGCGTCAGCGCGTGCCGACCGACCACCTCGCGTACCGCGTCCGCGGTGGACGTGACCGCGGGAGTGCCGCACGCCATCGCTTCCACCGGCGGCATTCCGAAACCCTCGTAGAAGGTCGGGTACAGCAGCGCGTCCGCGCCGGCGTACAGCGCCGGCAGGTCTTCGTCGGGAACGTAACCCAGGTGAATCGCGCCCTTGTGCCGCGCCTCGGTATGGAACAGCTCGCGCTCGGCGTCGGCCTTCCAGCCCCACCCGCCGGCCAGCACCAGCGGGCACGTCTCGCGCGCGGCCGCGGGCAGGTCGCAGAACGCGCGCAGCAACGTCCCGATGTTCTTGCGCGGCTCGATGGTGCCGACGTAGAGCGTGTAGCGTGGCGGCAAGGCGTGCCTCGCGCGGAGCGCAGCTACCGTTTCTGGCGACTGCGGGCGGAACTGCGGACCGACGCCGCACAGCATCGCGGTCACACGATCAGGGGCGAGACCCAGGTGCCGCTGCGCTTCGGTACGAACCGCTTCCGTGCCAACAATGACGTGATCCGCGAGCGCGACCCCGCGCGCGAACGCCGCCTCGTGCGCCTTCACGCGCTCGGCCGGGTGCCACTGTGGGAACAGCATCACCGACAGGTCGAAGACGGTGACCACGAGCGGCAAGCCGGTGCGGAACGGGACGAAGTTCGGTTCGTGGTACAGGTCGAAGCGGCCGAGCCGCGCTGCGGTCTGGAAGTGGGCCGCGTAGCCCGCCTTCGCGACCGCGCCGGCCGCGCGCTTCACCAGTGATTTAAGGCGATTAGGCCGCGCACTCCCGCCGGAACCGCCCTTCCCGGCTCGGAAGAAACGGCCCGCGAAGCGCGCGGCGCGCTGGCCGGGATAGAGCCAGAACGTGTCCGCGGGGAAGTCGGTCGCGAGGGCCGCGTGCAGATTCGCCGCGGCGTGCGCGATGCCCGTCTTCGGCTTGAGCAGCGTGACCCCATTAAACAGCACGCGCACGGCGAACCCTCCGTCACGCGGCGGCGGATTGGGGTTGCGCCGGCGCACCGAGCGCGGCTTGCTCTGGGGCCGAGAGAGCGGCTTCCGACGCGGCTGTCACCGCCGCGGTGTACGAATCGACGATCCAGTTCGGGTCGCCCTCGGCGGCGATCTGCCCGTGGTTCATCCAGATGCACTTCGTACACATCGCGCGGATCGTATCCAGGTCGTGCGCGACCATGACCATCAGCCGCGCGGTTTTCATCAGCTCGCGCATTCGGGCCTTCGCCTTGTGCAAGAACGCGAGGTCGCCGACCGCGAGCACCTCGTCGATCAGCAGCACTTCCGGTTCGATGGCGGTCGCGATCGAGAACGCGAGTCGCATGAGCATCCCGGCGGAGTAGTTCCGCACCGGCATGTTGATGAACTCGCCCAGTTCCGCGAACGCGACGATCTCGTCCATCTTCCCGCGGATGCTGGCCGGGGTCTCGCCCTGAAGGTACGAGCGATAGAGGATGTTCTCCCAGCCGGTCGCTTCGTGCTCGAACCCGAGCGTGATGTCGAACAGCGAGCACACCTTGCCCTCGACCACGCGCGTGCCCCGCGTCGGCGGGTACACACCGGCGAGCGTCTTCAGCAGCGTGCTCTTGCCCGCCCCGTTGTGCCCGATCACGCCGATCCGGTCGCCGTCGTTCGCGGTCAGGTTGATGCCCTCCAGCGCGCGCACCCGGACCGCCGGGTTTGCGGACCGGCGGAACAGCCCGCGCACCAGATACTCCTTGAAGCTCAACCGCTTCTGGGCGTGCGCGGTGAACGTGACCGACACGTCGGTAAGTTCGATCTTCGCCATGCGAGTCTCAGAGGACAGGAGTCGGGGACCGTTTCGCGACGACCCCGAAGGGTCTTCGCGCCGCGCTCACAGGTGGAAGATCACCTTCTTGTGCAGCCAGCTCACGACGCCACCGGCCAGCGCGACGAGGGCGAGCGTGACGACGAGCGCGACGAGGTAGGCGTTCCCGAGTTGCACTAAACCGGCGGCGGACGGGACACCCGACAGGAGCGGGTCGCGGACCACCGCCAGGTACACGTTCGCGGGGTTGAGGTCTACCAACCAACTCAGTCCGCGATCGTCGAGCAGGCTCCGGCGGTACATGATCGGCGTGAGGAAGAACCCGATCTGCGCGCCCACCTCCAGCAGGTGCGCCATGTCGTGAAAGAACGACGTGACGAACGCGCCAATCGTCGCAACAGCCCACGCCGCGATCACCGCCAGGATCAGGCCGGGGAGCGCCAGGCCCAGGCCGACGAACACGGCCAGGTCACCCTTCCAGATCACCAACAGCGCGACGACGACGACGAGCGCGAGCGACGAGTGGAGCGCCTGACCGAGGACCGTGCGCAGCGTGTACACGCTGTACGGCATCGGACTTTGCCGGATGTACGCCTCGTTCGTCAGGAACGCCTTGCTGCCCGCGGTCGCGGCGTCTCGCAGGAAGCTCCACACGGCCAGTCCCGCCAGCGCGTACGCGGCGTACCCGACCGGGTTGCTGTCGCCGAACATCTGGCTGAACACCACCGTGAACACGATCGTCATCGCGATCGGGTGCAGCAGCGACCAACCCACACCCAACACGGAGCGCCGGTAGCGCAGCCGCAGGTCGAGTTTGACCAGTGCGAGCAGAAAGTGACGGGCCGTCCAGACGGCGCTCAAGTGGCGGAACATCCGTGATCCCACTAACAGACGGAACGAACCCGGCACGCGGGTCGCGGAGACTACCGCCCCCGCGTCCGTGCCGCTAGCCCAAGTTTCGCGCCCGGCACAGTCGGTGCGACCGCTACAAACTGCCATCACTATGTGGCGCATTTCGCCCGGACCGGTACAATCGCCTCGCGCGCTTGCGCAAGTTGTTCCAGATTTGCGGGTGAGCGAATCACTCGCGGTTGTACTCAAAAGGGTGGCGGTATGCGGCTGAACGACGTGATCGAGGGCGATTGCATCGACGTACTCGCTCGGATGCCCGCCGAATCGGTGGACCTCGTGTTCGCGGACCCGCCCTTCAACATCGGCTACCAGTACGACGTGTACGACGACCGCCGGGCGAAGGCCGATTACCTCGATTGGACCGCGAAATGGATCGCAGCGGCGACGCGCGTCCTCAAGCCGAGCGGCTCGTTCTTCCTCGCCATCGGCGACGAGTTCGTGGCCGAGCACAAGGTCCGGCTCGATGAGCAGAGCCTGACCATGCGCAACTGGATCGTGTGGCACTACACGTTCGGCGTGAACTGCGCGAAAAAGTTCAACCGCAGCCACGCGCACATCCTGTACTACGTCCGCGACCCGAAGCACTACAAGTTCAACCCGGACTCGGTGCGCGTGCCCAGCGCCCGCATGACCACCTACGCGGACCGGCGCGCGAACCCGGTCGGAAAGCTCCCGGACGACACCTGGGTGCTGCGCCCGCAAGAAAGCGACGAGCACTTCCGGCCGGACTCGGACACTTGGTTCGTGTCGCGCGTGTGCGGCACGTTCAAGGAGCGCGTGAGCCACCCGTGCCAGATGCCGGAAGCGGTACTCGAACGCATCATCCGCGTCGCGACCGACGAGGGTGACGTTGTTCTTGACCCGTTCGCCGGCAGCGGCACGACGCTCGCCGTCGCGAAAAAGCTCGGTCGGAAGTACCTGGGAATCGAGCTGTCGGAGCAGTACGCGGACGGCGTCCGTAAGCGGCTCCAGATGATCGAGTTCGGAGCGGACGAGACGGAGCCGGTCGCCCCGGTCAAGAAGCGCGTGCCGGTTCGCAAGTAGGGCGCGGCTGGCACGACGGGCCGGAAGCGTGAGCGACGGATCAGCTTGTCCGTCGCTCACGCTTCCGGCTCGTCACACTACATGTCACTCGTAAATCTCTTCTCGACTAAAAGTCTTGTTGGAAAGCGAAACCCCGCAGTCCTTTCCGATTGCGAGCAGTCGGCGCTCCCAGTCGTCGCGCGGAACGAACGGGGGCTTGGGGAGGAACCGCTGGCGCAGCACGGCGAGCGCCACCGCTTCCGGGGTTGTCCCGCTCGCGCTAGCGGTCGTGGCGAGCGCGGCTTCCAGTTCCGAATCGACCTCAATGACCATTGCGATGCTCCGACTTCAATAGCGCGCCGTGCCGCTCGCTTCCACGATACGCCGGCTCTCTTCGCAACACAACAGGGAGGCGGCTCACTGCTCGGTCAGGTGTTCGAACCGAATCCGGCCGGCCGCGTCCCGCACCGCGCGAACGGGAGCGATCCAGTCGTCCTGGCATTCTGGAAGTGGGTCCGGGATCGGTTGCCAATTGAGCATTTCGCAGCACAGGTCTTGTGCCGCATGGTGTTCGGCACCGGCAACATCTTCGTACAGCCAGTCCGCTTCGCACGGCCCGTCTTCGAGAGAGCGGAACAGGAACAAATAGACCCAGCCACCGTCGTCGGGGGCGAAGATCATTGCTCGCCGGTATGGGGCTTTGGGGTTGTTGGTGACGACAACCTTTCG
>SXHE01000567.1 GCA_005773755.1 Planctomycetia bacterium | reverse complement strand
CGACGCGGCCTCGCGCTTGATCTCGTTGGGCATCGGCACAATCAGCACGTCGGCCGCGTCCTTGAGCCGCACCTGCACTCCGGCGGGCGTGTCGATGGGCAGCTCGCGAAGCGCGGCCACGTCGTCGCGGCGCCGCGCGGTGCCCCACACCACCACGTCGAACCGCTTCTGGCCATCGTAGACCTCGCCCACCTTCGTTCCGCGCAGCAGAGTGGTCGTCGCGCGGCGGACGTGGCCCGGTGTCAGCCCGTACCGCTCGGCCGCGTCGGGCCGCAGCCGCACTTCGACCTGCGGCAACACGGTTTGCGATTCGACCTTCAGGTTCGTCACACCCTCCACAGTACCCATTACCTTGTCGGCTTCCTTCGCCTTCGCGCGCAGTACGTCGAGATCGGGGCCGAACAGCCGGACCACGATGCTCGCGCTCGATCCCGACAGCACCTCCTTGCTGCGCTCCTTGAGGTACGTCTGCACGTCGCAAAACATGCCGGGGTAGCCGTCCATCACAGACTGAATTTTCTTCAACGTCGCGGGATAGTCCACGTCCGGGTCGATGCTGATCCACAGTTCCGTAAAGTTCGGGCCGTACACCTCGTCCGCGACTTCCGCGCGGCCGATGTGCGAGCCGAAGTTGCGCACGCCGGGGATCGCGCGCAGGTCGCGGCTGGCGAGGATCGTAGTGCGGTCCAGCTCTTCGACCGACGCACCGGGCTTGGCGATGAAGTGCATCAGGAAGTCGGTCTCCTGAAACTCCGGCAGGAACTCGGAGCCGAACCGCGTCGCGTACGCGCCGCTCAGGGCGAACGCCGCCGCGATGACGCCGAGCGCGGTGTACGGCTTGTCGAGGACGCGCGGCAGGATCGCCGCGTACAGCCGGCTCAACACACCGGCAATCGGCGCTTCCGCGCTGCGCCCCGACCGGCCCGTGAGCAGCATGTACGACAGGGCCGGCGTGACGGTGAGCGCGACCGCGAGCGAGGCGAGGACCGACAGGATGTAGGCCAGCGCCAGCGGGCGGAAGAACGAGCCGGCGATGCCGTCGAGGAAGAACACCGGCAGGAACACGATGATGACGATCACGGTCGCGTACACGACCGCGCTTCTCACTTCGAGCGACGCATCAAGGACGACCCGGAACGCGGGCAGCGGGCTGCCCGCCGCGCGATTGAGTCGTAACCGGCGGACGATGTTCTCCACGTCGATGATGGCGTCGTCCACGACCTCGCCGAGCGCGATCACGAGGCCCGCGATCACCATCGTGTTGAGCGTGAACCCCAGCGCCGTCAACACGACCACCGCGGTCACGAGCGAGAGCGGCACGGCGGTCAGGCTGATGAGGGCCGTGCGCCAGTCGAACAGGAACGCGATCAGGATCAGCGCCACCAGCCCGCAGCCGATCAGAAGCGCGCGGCTCAGGTTGTCGATTGCCCGCTCGACGAACGTGGCCGGGCGGAAGATGCTGGGGTCCACATCGACCCCGACGAGACCGGGTTCGAGTTCCTTGAGAGCGGCCTCGACCTTGCGCGTGACTTCGAGCGTGTTCGCGTCCGGCTGCTTCTCGACGATCAGCAGCAGGCCGGGCACCCCTTCGGCCGGAAGCTCGCCGGCCTTCGGCTGGGCGACGATGATCGCGTCCCCGATGGGCGGGGGCGAGCCGAACTGCACCTGCGCCACGTCGCCCAACCGCACCGGGGCGTTGCCCTGGAACGCGACGACGGTGCGGCCCAGGTCGTCGGGCTTCTGGATCATCGCCCGGTGCCGGATCGCGAGCCGCTGGTTCGGCTTGTCGATGTACCCGCCGGAGTCCAGCGCCGTCGCGTCTTGCGCGGCGCGCGTGATCTGGTCGAGCGTCACACCTTCGGCCCGCAACCGGTCGGGATCGACAAGTACCTGATACTGCTTGTCGCGCTGGCCCCAGATCGCGACGTTCGCTACGCCCGGAACCGACATGAGCTTCGGCCGGATCGTCCACAGTGCGAGGACGGTCATGTCCTGTTGGCTCATCGTCTTCGACGACATGCCGATCTTCATCACGCGGCTGAGCGACGAGAGCGGTTGGAGGATGACCGGCGGGCGCGCGACGACCGGCAACCGCACCGCTTCCGCCGCGACCCGCTCCTGAACGTACTGCCGGGCCTTGTGAATGTCGGTGCCTTCCTCGAAGAGCAACACGACCGACGACAGGCTCAGCACCGACTTCGAGCGAATGGTCTTCAGGCCGGGTGTGCCGTTGAGGGCGTTTTCGAGCGGCACACTGATGAGCGCCTCGACCTCTTCGGTGGACAGACCGGGCGCTTCGGTTTGCACCTCGACCTTCGGCGGCGCGAACTCCGGGAACACATCGAGCGGCGCGGTGCGGGCGGCGCGCAGCCCGTACCCGACGAGCAGCGCGCACAGGGCGAGCACGACGACCCGGCCGCGGATGGACGACTCGATCAGAGTGGCGAGTGGCGAGCGGCGAGTCGCGAGCGAGGAAGCAGCAGACATCGGCGGCACCGGTCAGGAGTCGAGAGAGCGGATGAGGCCGGCGAGGATGCGGCTGACCTCGTCGAACTGTTTCAAGCAACCGTCGGCTTCCGGCGCGGCCAGATAGTTCAGCCTCTGGGCGATAAGCAGTTGTGTCTCGACCTCCTGAATCGAGCCGCGCGCGATGCGGAGGAAGTGGCAGAACTCCTTATTGCTGCCTCGGCCCTGCCCTTCGGCGATGTTGCTCGGGATCGAGACCGCGGCCCGACGGAGTTGGTTGGTTAGCGCGAACTGCTCCGTCTGCGGGAACGTGCGCGTGACGCGGTAGACCTCGGCGACCGCGTCCATCGCTTTTTGCCAGCCGATCAACTCGCGATAAGAGTTCATTTCTTCCTCCTGTCTTCCTGACTCGGAACTCGGAACTCGCAACTCGCAACTACTTGACGAAGCCGGTTTCCGCGCCGAACAGTTCCTGCACCCCGGCGGTGACAACCATCGTTCCGACCGGCGGCCCGCTCGCGAGCGCCGCATCGGCCCCGACCGTGTGCGACACGACCACGCGGCGGCGCGCGTACTGCCGCGCCCCGACGCGCTCGTACACCCACGTCCCGCCGTGAACGTCGAACACGATTGCCGCCCACGATACCGTCGGGCCGGCGGCGGAGCCGGCGAGTGGGATCGTTGCGCCGAGCCGCTGGCCGGGAGTCAGCTTCCCGTCCGCGTTCGGCAGCTCGTAGAACACATCGACCGTCGCCGCGACCGGGTTGGCCGACGGCGGGGCCGGCACCGGGCGGGCCGCGACGAGCCGCGTACCCGGCGGCGCGGACAGCTTGCCAACCTCCGCCGGTTCCGTGCGGTCGATGGCGTCCAGGTCGCCGACCGGCACCGGTACCCGCACCCAGATGACCGACAGATCGGCGACCTCGAACAGCGCCGCACCGAGCGGGACCGTCTGACCGGGGCGGGCCGAAACGACGCGGAGGATGCCGTCCTGCGGGGCGGTGAGGGGGAGCGGGGTCGCGGTCCCTCCGTCGGCATCCCCGACCACCTTGTTGAGGATCGTCTGTCGGGCAGTCGCCGCGTCGAGCGTCCGCTTCGCCACGTCGAACGCGGCCCGCGCCTCGTCCACCTGCCGCTGACTGCCGGCCCCGTCCTTCAGCACCCGCTCGGCCCGCTTGACCGCGATGTCGGCCAGCTCGAAGCCGGCCTTCGCCGTGTTCACCTGCCCGCCGGCTTCGGCCAGCGCTGCGGAGAGGGTCGCGCGGCCGTCGGGCGTCAGCAGCGGCGTCAGCTCGAAGACCGGCTGCCCGGCCTTGACCACCTGGCCCGGCTTCAGCTCGCCCCCGATGGGGCCTTTCAGTGTGCCGCCGAGCGGGGCCGCGACCGGGATCGCGCGCCCCACGGGAACCGTGACTTCGCCCCCGTACACGCGAACCCGGCGCACGGGCTTCTTCTCGACCGCGCCCACCGTCAGTCCGATTCGCTTCTCGGCGTCCTCGGTCAGCGTGACGGTGTTAAGGTCGTCTTCCTTCACCACTTTGGCGACCGTCGCGGGCGCGGGCGGCTTGTCGGGCTTGGTCGCGCCCGGCTTGGTGACGACGAGCCACCACGCCGCAGCCCCGACCGCGCCGGCGAGGGCGAGCTTCAGGACGGCGGACGCGCCCGCGTTCAGTCGGCTCACGGCAAGTCCCTCGCGCGGGTCCACACGGTCGGAGTTTCGAGTGGCGAGTTCCGAGTGGCGAGTTCCGGGGACGGAACTTGCGGTGCGGGAACGGGGGCCGGCGCGGGCTTCGACGGCGACGGCTTTTCACTCGCGACACGCGACTCGACACTCGGAACTGCTCCACTCGGGACTCGCAACTCGGGACTCGCCACTCTGCGCCCCACGCTGCGCTCCAGTTCCGCCCAGAACCGCCGCAGGTCGCCGTGCAGTTGGGCCTCGCGCAGGTAGTTGTCGAGCAACTGTCGGGTCGTCTCCAGCACGATGAAGATGGTGACGTTCCCCTCGCGATACGCGGCCTCGGCCCGGCGGATCGCGGCCTCCACTTCGGGCCGGACCTTTGTGCGCAGGACGCTGAGTTCGGCACACGCCTGCCGGTATTGGAGGTACGCCCGCCAAACGTCGAGGTGAATCTGATTGGCCACCGTCTGTTGGTTGCGCACCGCGCGTTCGAGTTCGGCCTCGGCACGCGCGATGCCGCCCTGGTTGCGGTTGAACACGGGCACCGTGAACCGCAGAGCGGGGCCGAGCACGTGGCTCTCGCGCCCGCTGGTCGCGTCCGCGATCCCCAGCAGCCGCACCCAACCGAGTTTGGCGAACGTGACGCGCGCCTCGGCCGCGGCGACCGCTTGCGCGGCGGCGCGCGCGTCGGGG
>SXHE01000566.1 GCA_005773755.1 Planctomycetia bacterium | reverse complement strand
GTCGCGCGGGTCAGTGAGCTGTCGGAACGCGTGCAACAGAGAGCCGGCCGCGGTGCCGTTCATGGCGTCTGTCCCGAAGTGAGTAACTCCCAGCGCGTCAATACCTTAAACGACCATTCCCGACTTTGCAATCGGCCTACCTACGAGGCTTGAACCCGGCGCGGTTCCCGCTTACCATCTTCCCACCACTTCAGGGACGAGCCGATGGCGCGGGCGCGACCACCACAACCGCCGAACAGCGATCCGAACTGGGATCGCGCGCGTGTCGCGTTCCACACCGGCGCGCCGGAGTTCGTGGACGCGCTCCGCCTGTGTACCAGCGCCGCGGCGCTCGCCACGTTCGCGGAAACGTGGTGGGGCGACACGCGCATCGAAGCACGGCGGCTGCTGTTCGCGTACCTGGACCGGCCGTTCAACGCGCCGCGGCACGAGCCACTGGTGAAGCGGCTGTTCAAGTTCGCGGACGCGGCCGGCGACGACGCGGTGATGGCCCGGTTCCTTGCCGGGTTCGACCGCACCATCCGCCGCCGCCGTTCCACGAAGGAAAAGTACAACTACAAGAAGCGCGCCTACGACACCTTCGAGGTCGTGAGCAACCCGCCGGACACGGTGCTTTCGCGTCAGGACAATCACTACATCGGCGCGTCGTTCGCGCAGAACCGCGAGCAGTTCGTTGCCGGGAAATTCCTGTTCTCGCTGCAAACGCGGACGTACCTGCGCCGCCGCGCGTGGCGATACTTCCGCAAACTGGGCCGCAACAAACCGGAGCGCTACGTTCCCGCGGTGTGCGCCGTGCTGAAGCTGTACACCGACGCCGACGTGCCCGACGGCCTCGCGCTGCTCGACAACTGGGGCCTCGTTCATGTCCTGTTCCACCACTCGCCCACTATCGAGTCGAAACCGACCGGCTGGGTGGTTGCCAAGGGCGGCACACTTGCGAAGCTGCAACCGGACCCGATGTTCCGCAAGTTGTGGCTGCGCGGGTCGGAGCCGATCTTCGACCTGCTGGTGAACGCGCGCTCGCGACCCGTCAGCATGTGGGCAGTGCAGATGCTCCGCCGCAACTTCCCCGAGCGGTTGAAGCAGCTCACGCTCGACGAACTACTCGACTGGGTCGTCTCGCCCAACAGCGTGCTGAACGAGATCGCGCTAGAAGTGCTCGAAACGCGCGGCGGCCTCGAAGCTGTGACCGTCGAGCAGTGGCTGACGCTAACGGAAGAGGCGCGGCCCGAACTGCTCGACCGCATCTGCGATATGGTCGCGCGGAACGTGAAGCCTGACAAGGTGTCGTTCGCGGACGCGGTGAAGCTGGCGATGCAGCGCCCGGTGCCGCTCGCGCGACTCGGGTTCGCGTTCCTGAAAGGGAAGAAGCCGCGAACGCCCGACGAGGTGGCCGCGGTGTTCGGACTGCGCAACGCCGGGGCGGATCCGCTGCGCGTCGAACTGGTGAAGTGGGCCACCGTGGTGCTGAGCGAGCGCCCCGAGTTCGACCCGCTGTGGGTGCTGGAGTACCTCGACAGCCGCTTCGAAGAGGTGCGCGAGGTCGGTTGGGAGTGGCTGCAGACCGACGCCCGCGCGCGCGAAGCGCCGCTCGTGTGGCAGCGGCTGCTCGAATCGCCCTACGACAACGTGCGGTTGCGCATCATCGGGATGCTGGAGGATCGCGCGAGGGACGGCACCGCGCTGACGACGTTCTCGCCCGATCGCGCGCGGTTCCTCTGGGCCTCCGTATTGTTGAACGTGTCGCGCGGCGCGCGGGCGAAGCCGTTCGTGGTGCGCCAGATCATCGACCGGTTGAGCGCGCACCCGGACGAGGCCGGCGACCTGTTGCCGATTGTGGCGGTGGCGCTGCGCTCGGTGCGCGGCCCGGAGTTCCGCGCGGGCTTGGCTGGCGTCGCCGGCTTCGTCGCGCGGAACCCGACCCGCAAGCCGCTGGTGGCGGCGGTGTTTCCCGAACTGAACTGGAGTTAAATCCCCGAGCGTGGGGCGTAAGCCCCATGTGCCACCCAACACATGGGGCTTACGCCCACGCTCAGTTTGAACCACGGTGTCCGTCGCGATCCGAGACCTTCTCTGCGGCGTTCCGCCGCGGGTGAGCTTGCTAGCGATTGCGTCCCCAGGCGCGTTGTTCTTTATCGCCAGGCCGGGTCCGGTCAGGCGGGACTGAATCAACCTGCGTTCCCCGCCCGACCGGACCCGGCCTGGCGTCGTGAACGCACCTGGTCCACGGATGAAGTCGGGCGCGACGGACACCTGGACATTCCCAGCCGCTTGCGGCTTCGCGAGACGTGCCGATGAAGGTCGAGTTCGCCTATCGCGGTCGGAGCGGCGTCGTGCAAACGACCGTCGGCCTCGCGGTCGCGCTCGCGCCGAACCTGCGCCGGGACCGAGTCAGCTTTGTGGGTACTCTCAAACAGCCCCTGCGCTTTCGCGAGGCGATGAGCGCCTTGCACGACGTCGTCATTTCCGACTTGCGGTTCAAACCGAAGGACAAGACCGCTTACGAGCAGTGGAAGAAGGCCGAGGCCGAGAAGGAGGCCGCGATCCGCCTCGACGCCCAGAAGATGAAGCGCGCGGAGTTGGAGAAGCAGGCGAAGCGCCCGATGCCGCCGGGCCTGGAGCGCCGGTACAAGCAGTGCCGCGAGCGGTACTGGGGCGCGCGGTCGCGCTACGGCTCGATGCTCTCGCGCGAAGACCCGGAGCTGTGGCGGCTGCTGATGCCGTGCGACCCGGTCATTACTGTTTCGCCGGACGTGCTGTTCTTCGAGTGCTTCAGCGCCGACGAGAGCAGCTACGGCTGCCTGAACGTCGAGCGCGAAGCGTTCGACGCGCAGACCGACGTGGCCCTCGGCACCACCAACGTCGATTACTCGTGGCGGCTGTACGAACACTTCCAGACGATCCGCAGCTACCGCGAGACGCGGTTCAGCATCGACCCCACGGGCTTCGAGGTGCAGACGAGTGCCGACGAGGGCGCGTACCGCGAGGAGAAGATCGACCTGCCGCAGTCGTGGCTCCGCGGGTTCTCGGCGCTGCAATCGGCGATGAGCCTGCCCATGCGACGCGTCCCGGTCAGCCGCGAGGGGCTGTATTCGGTCGTCGCGTTCCTGAAGAAGCACAAGGCGAAGGCGTCGCCCCGCGCGGTGCGCTTCGACCTGACGCCGGGCCAGCCCGTCAAGATCGTGTTGGAGCCGTGGAACAAAGTGATCGTGCTGCACGACACGCCATATCAGGGTGCGAAGGCGGAAGTGATTCGCACCTGGGGCCGCGACCGGCTCCGCGTGCTCGGTCGGCTGCTCCCGCTTCTCGACCGCTGCGACGTGTACCTGCTCGGCACCGGCCTACCGAGCTTCTGGGTCGCGCGGATGGGCGAGATGAAGCTGACGCTGGGCCTGTCCGGGTGGACCGCGAACGACTGGACGAGTGGCGGGAGTGCGATCGACCAACTCGCACCGCCGGTCGCGCCGTCGAACGACGTGATGCGGGCGATGGCCGACGCCTTCAAGCAGAACCCGACGTGGACCCTCAACGCGCTCGCCACCAAGGCACACACGAGCGCGCCGATGGTGTCCGCGGGGCTGAACAAGCTCGCGCTGCTGGGTCAGGTGATCCACGACTTGCCGCACGGCGTGTACCGGTGGCGGCAGATCATGCCGGTCACGCTGTCGGCGGAAGTGATCGGCCCGGACAACGAGGAAACGGTCGCCGCGCGTGCCCTGACCGGGTGGAAGTGTCGCGTCACCTCCGACAAGACCGACGCGAAGGGCCAGCGGCACCTCGTCGGCATCGTCGAGGGGCGGTCGGCATCCGAGGTGTCGCTCGACGCGGACGACCGCATCGTGGCGGGCAAGTGCGGCTGTTCGTACTTCTACACCGGCGGCCTGCGCAAAGGCCCGTGCCGGCACCTACAGGCGCTCCGCAACAAGGCGCTCGGGCAGGGCGAGAGCGGCGGCACGCTCGACAACTGGTTCAAACGGGTTACGAACTCATGACGGCCGAAAGCCCCGCACCACCGCCCGGCGCTCCCGGCCTGTCGCTGAACAAGTCGATCCTCGTCGCGGGGTTGCTCGGCGGGGTGCTCGGGGCGCTGGCGTCGTACGCGCTGGCGCGGAGCTTTCCACACACGCCGAAGCTTCCGCCGCCGCCGCCGAGCGAGGCCCGACAGTTCGCGGATCATGTGATCGGCAAGTTGAAGGACGGGAAGAACGAAGAGTTCACGGCACTGTTGCGGCCGGCGTTCGCGCAGATGTCGAACGAGGACTACGCGGCGTTCTGCACGAAACTGTTCGAGCAGCGCGCGAACTCGCCGCGGTACTTGGGCGCGGGCGGCGAGTTCGAGTTCGTCAACGAGACCGCGCCGTCCGCCACGCTGGTTCGCGTCACCTACGTCGAGAAGTACGCCCGCGGCTGCGTGCTGTGGATTCTGGTGGTTTACAACAGCCCCGACGGGTGGCAGATGAGCGCGTTCAGTGTCCAGTCGGCGGACTCCGGGTTCCCGGCGCTGCGCTAATCAGAGACCGCTCGCGGCTTCGCAGGGTTCTAGCCATGGGCCTGTTTGACTGGATGTTCCGCCGCGGGCGCAAGGTCGAACCGGACCCGGTCGCGCCCGCACCGACGGAGAACGATCCGCTGCGCGTCGCGGCTACACCGACAGCGCCTGCGCCCAAGACCGATGCACCCGCGGACCAATATGCCGCGACCGAGTTCCTGCCGATCACGCGCGAGGAGATCGTCGACGCGGCGAAGGAGCACGGGCGGCTGCTCTCGACCGCGTTCCAGTTCGGCCGGCCGTCGCAGATTCCGCCGACCAGCGACCCGCGCACGCAGATCATCGACCGCGCGCTCGTGACGCACGGGCTGCTCACGCCGGAAGAGTTGACGGAGATCCACCGCGTCGGGGCCGTGTACGACGAGGTGAAGCCGACCGAGATGGCGATTGCCGCCGCCGCGGGGCTGGCCGGGGCCGCCGCGATCAAGGCGTATCGCGAGGCGAAGGAGCGCGATAAGGAGCGGAAGAAGGCCGAGAGCGCGGCGCGAAAGAAGGCCCGCACTGAAGCGGTGAAGCTGCGCCGCGCCACGGACATCATCCACCTGGGCCGCGGCGTGTCGGGCCGGCTCCACATGCGCCTCAGCGACGAAGCGAGCCTGACCGCGCACGGCCTGCCGGTCATGCACGCCCCCGCGGACGTGGCGAAGGCGCTGGGGCTGACGATCAAGCAACTCCGCTGGCTCACGTACCACACCGAGGCCGCGACCCGCACGCACTACGTCAAGTTCCAGATTCCCAAGAAATCCGGCGGGATGCGCACGCTCGCCGCGCCGCACAAGCGGCTCAAGGCGGCGCAACACTGGGTACTCGCCAACGTCGTCAACAAGCTGCCGACGACGGACGCGGCGCACGGCTTCGTGCCCGGTCGCGGGATCGTCTCCAACGCGAACCCACACGTTGGCAAAGCGGTGGTGGTGAACCTCGACCTGTCCGACTTCTTCCCCACGATCAGCTACTTCCGCGTGCGCGCGGTCTTCGAGCGCTACGGCTATTCCGGCAGCGTGGCCTCGGTCCTCGCGCTGCTGGCGACCGAGTGCCCGCGGGCGAGCGTCACCTACGCAGGCGTCAAATACGAGGCCGCGACCGGGCCGCGCGGGTTGCCGCAAGGCGCGCCGACCAGCCCCGGCCTGTCGAACCAAGTGGCGCGCCAGCTCGACAAGCGGCTCCTCGGCGTCGCTGCGAAGCTCGGCCTGACCTACACGCGCTACGCGGACGACCTCACGTTCAGCGGTGGACCGGAACTGGCGGGCAAGATCGGCTGGCTGCTCGCGAAGGTCCGCCACATCGCGCAGGAAGAGGGCTTCGCGGTCAACGAGAAGAAGACCCGCGTGCTGCGCCGCAGCGCAGCACAAACGGTCACGGGGATCGTGGTGAACGACAAGCCGTCGATCAGCCGCGACGAGCTGCGCCGGCTGCGCGCGATCCTGCACCGCGCGAAGTCCGAAGGGCTGGACGCGCAGAACCGCGACGCGCGGCCCAACTTCCGTGAGTGGCTGCAGGGGAAGATCGCGTTCGTGAGTATGGTGCGCCCGGACACCGGCGCGAAACTGAAGACCGCGTTCGACGCGCTCTAGGAGTGGTTATGCGATTCAACTTCGCCCTGCTTGTGCTCGTCGCGCTCGCCTGCGACTCGCGGCTAACGGCGGCCGAGAAGCCCAACGTGCTGTTCGTCCTCGCCGACGATCAGCGCTTCGACACGATCGCCGCACTGGGCAACGGCGAAATCAAGACGCCCAACCTTGATAAGCTCGTCGCGCGCGGGTTCACCTTCGGCAACGCCTACTGTCAGGGGAGCATGGTGCCGGCGGTCTGCACGCCGAGCCGCACGATGATCCTCACGGGCCGCTCGCTGTTCCGGATCCCGAACCCGCAGGCCAAGACCTACGACGGCCCCGCGCTGCCCACCGCGTTCGCCGCGGGCGGCTACACCACGTTGCACGTCGGCAAGCCCGGGAACTCGTTCCGCGCCGCGCACCAGAAGTTCGACAAGGTGGTGGAGATCGCGCACCAGAACGCGCCCACCGCGAAGAAGTGCGCCGACGCGGTCATCGACTTCGTGAAGGCCCACGACGGCAAGAAGCCGTTCTTCGTGTACCTCGCGCCGAGCGTGCCGCACGACCCGCGCGTCGCCCCGGCCGAGTTCCACAAGCTGTACGATCCCGCGAAGCTGACGCTCTCCAAGAACTTCATGCCGCGGCACCCGTTCGACAACGGCGAACTAGCGATCCGCGACGAGAAGCTGGCCGCGCTCCCGCGCACCCAAGACGAGATGCGAAAGCACCTCGCGGACTACTACGCTTGCATTACCAACCTCGACGGCGAACTCGGCCGCGTGCTCGACGCGCTCAGGGACGCGAAGCAACTCGATAATACGCTTGTCGTGTTCACCAGCGATCAGGGGCTTGCGGTCGGCGGGCGACACGGGCTGATGGGCAAGCAGAACCTGTACGAACACTTCAAGTCGCCGCTGGTGGTCGCGGGGCCGGGCGTGCCGAAGGGCAAGTCGGAGGCGCTCGTGTACCTCTTCGACCTGTTCCCGACGGTGTGCGACCTGACCGGCACCGCGACCCCGAAGGGCGTGGAGGGCGAGTCACTCGCCCCGATAATGGGGAAGAAGGCAACCGGCCGCGCGCACCTGTTCGCCGCGTATCGTGACGTGCAGCGGATGGTGCGCGACGAGCGGTACAAGCTGATGTGGTATCCGAAGATCGAGAAGTTCCAGTTGTTCGACCTGCGCGCGGACCCGGACGAGTTGAAAGACCTGAGCGAAGACAAGGCCCACGCGAAACCGCTGGCAGACCTGCGCGCCGCGATGGCCCGCGAACAGAAGTTGTGGGGCGACACCGCACCGATTCTCAAGTGAGGCGAACGTATGCGATTCCTCTCCCTGTTCGTCGTGCTCGCAATCGCACAGGGGGCTTACGCCCCCCGCTCCGTGGCTGCTGATAAGCCCAACATCGTCGTCATCCTGACCGACGACATGGGGTTCTCCGACCTGGGCTGCTACG
>SXHE01000565.1 GCA_005773755.1 Planctomycetia bacterium | reverse complement strand
GACCGCCGCTTCCAACTGCGCGGGCGTCGCCGCCTTGCCCGCGTTCAGCGCCACCTTCAGGGTCTTGAACGACGGCGAACCGTTGACCTTTCCGACGATCTTCTTGGCGAATACGGCGCTGTTTCGCAGGTGGTGTTCGTATTCCGCCCCGCTGATCCGGTGGAGGGAGGAATAGTCGGTGAAGTCCCATTTCCGAGCCAGGCCCCACGGCGCCTTGAGTGGCCCTTCACGCGACGAACTCGGCCCCAGGATGTGGTCCAGGCCGAGCGAGAACTGCCCATTGAGGCGGACGAAGAACTGCTTGTAACTCTCGGGGGACAGTCGCCACAGCCGACTGGGCGTGCCCGCTTCGCCCGCCGCCTTGCCGGAGAATAACGCGTCGTGGTCGACCCAGTTGCCCCGGTTCGGGAGGAGTTCCTTGAGCTCATCGAACTTCACGCCGGCTGCCTTCATGCTCGACTTGATCAAGGCGGTCGCGAACTCCCGGTCGGCTGAAGGGGGCTGCTTGCTGTCTTGCGGCGGCATCTGGCCGTTAAAAAGCTGCTCGTAAACTCGCTTCCAGGTCTCCACGTCCCGCGGCGCCTTCGAGTCGAGGGAAAGTGCGTGCAGCGAGACCTTCCCTTCCGGGTCCTCCTTGCCGTGACAGCGGACGCAGTGCGCGTCCAGGAACGAGCGCACGGTTTTCGCGTCGGCCGCCGGCTCGGCCGCCGCGACTGCCGGGTGCGTCAGGAGTGCCAGGCCCAGAGTGGCGAGTATCGTTTTCATGGTTGTGGCTCCGGGTTTTCCACTACCGATTGAGCAGTTCGGGCAGCGGGGCGTGAACCTCCTTCGCTTCCGACGAACTGGGAGACCGGTTGAACGCGTCGCACGGCTTGCCGACCGCGGTCAGCAGCGTGGCGTACAGGGCGTTGGTCAACGGGTTCGTGCCGAACGCGGTGCCGAACACTTCGCCGCCGCCGTCCCCGCCCGCCCTCTGGGCCTTGACCGGGTACGACACGAACTGCCCCGTCGTCCGTTTGCCGCCGAGATCACCCACGAGCACGCTCGGCCCGTGCGCATTCTTCCAGGAGTGCTGCTGATTGGCCGAATCGCTCATGAACACGAGCAGGGTGTTGTCGAGCATCGTGCCGGTTCCTTCCTTCGTCTCCTGCAACTTCGTCAGCATCCGGGCCGCCTGACTGGCGAGGTAGTTGTGGTAGTGCGACAGCGGCTCGAACTTCCGCTTCAACGGCAGGTCCTTGTCCACGCCGCCGTGCCCCAGCCCGTGCCCGTCGCCGTTGCAGATCCCCGAGTATTTCCCCATGAGGCCGCCGAGGCCCGAGGAGATCGTCACGACGTTCGTCAGGCCGGCCGCGAGCGCCGCCGCGGCGATGTCGCACTGCGCCGCCGCGATTTCCGTTACCAGCCCCATCTTTTCAGGGAGTTTCGGGGCGTGCTTGTTGAGGCTGCCGTTCTGGTACTGCTCGGAGAGTTGCCCGTTGCGCTTGGAGAGTGACTCGAGCGCTTCGAGGTGGGCTTCCAACAGGTCCCGCTCCGGACCCGCGATGTCCGTCTGTAGGCGCTTCACGTCGGTGCTGACGAAGTCGAGCAGGTTCTTCCGGGTCGCGAAGTCGTTCCGTTTGGCCCCCACGCTGCCGAAGAGCGATTCGTACGCCATTTCCGGCTGGCACTGCATCGCGATCGGCTTGCCCGCGGCCCACGCCGAGGAGCAGTACGCCGTCGTGGGTCCGCCGCTGGAGACCCCCAGGCCGAGCAGCGGGAACACGGCGGGAAGTGCCTGCGCGAGGGCCGCGTCGATCGAGGTGCCGAGTGCCGAGTGCTTGTTGCCCGGAATCCCCGAGAGCGCCGCGAAGTAGCCGCCGTGGTCCACGGCGTTGTTGCCCCGCAACCCGTGCAGGATCGTCAACCGGTCCCGGAAGGGCGCGAACGGCTCGATGTCCAGCGGCAGCTTCAACCCCTTGAGGGGCACCTGCCGCAGCTTGTCGGATTCCAGAGGCACCCCCTCGGGCAGCGTGCCGTCGATCTCGCGGAAGCCGTTGTCGAAGACGATGAAGATCACGCGCTTCGGCGTTGCGGCCTTGCCCTCGGCCGCCGCGGCGACCTTCTGCAGCAGCGGGGCCATCACCAGGCTGCCGGCCCCGAGGGTGACGCCCTTGAGTGCCGTGCGGCGGTCGAGTTGATCCGGCGGGACCATCTTCGGTGTGTTGTCGGGAGTATTCACGGTTCGAGTCCTGAGTTCGGGAAGATCATCCGCGGCCCTCGACCGCGCGTTCAGAACGACTCCAGCAGGCCGCTTTTGTCATCGACGTTGGCCGCAACCAAACCAGGCGCGGCCAGGGCGAACACCCCGATGCCGCCCGCCTGCAAGGGTCGCCGCCTCGAAAGAAGTGTCGGTCTTGTTTGCATGGCGAGCCCGCTCAGCTCAGAACAGCTCGCGAATCACCTTCTCGCTGTCGATCGCCGCCATCAGGTCGCGGTTGAGTTCGGGGCGCAGCCGCAGTTGCGGCACGTCGAGCAGGAAGTTCATCACCGTGGCGAACAGGTGCGACGGCTTGTAGGCGTGCGTGGCCGGCTTCGCCCCGAGGGAGTCCGATTTGCCGATGACCTGACCCATCTTCAGCCCGCCGCCGGCGATCAGCAGCGGGGTGAGGTCGCCGTGGTGCTCGCGGCCGCCGTTGCCGTTCAGCCGCGGCGAGCGCCCCATCTCGCCGGTCACCACCAGCAGGATCTTGTCCGACAGGCCGCGCTGCTTCACGTCCTCGAGGAACGCGGCGACGGCGTGGTCCACCTGCGGGGCCAGCCACTTGAGCCCCTCCATGTTCTTGGGGCTGTTGCTGTTGGCGTGCATGTCCCAGCCGCAGTCCGAGACGGTGACGAACCCGCACCCGGCCTCGCACAGCCGCCGGGCCAGCAGCATCTGCTTGCCCAGCAGGTTCGACGCCCGCTTCATGTCGAACCACTTCGTCGCCTCTTCCAGTTTGAACAGGCCGCTGGTGTCGTACAGCGCCAGCGTCTTCGGGTCCTCCTTGCTCAGGTCGAACGGGTTCGTGCTG
>SXHE01000564.1 GCA_005773755.1 Planctomycetia bacterium | reverse complement strand
GGAAGGCACGTACCCGCTGCCCGAAGCGCAGCAGGACCGGTTCATGTTCACCGTGAGCGTCGGCTACCCGAACGAAGAGGACGAGTACCGCATCATCGAGCAGACGACCTCGACGCTGAAGCTGCGGCCGGAGCGCGTGGTCAGTGGCGAGCAACTGCTGGAACTTCAGAAGCTGGTGCGGCGCGTGCCCGCGGCCCCGTTCGTCATCAAGTACGCGATGAAGATCGCGCGGCTGACGCGGCCCGGTTCGCAGGACGGCGAGGCCCCGGACCCGAACGTGCCCGACTTCGTGAAGAAGTACGTGACCTGGGGGGCCGGCCCGCGCGCCGGTCAGAACCTGATCCTGGCGGCGAAGGCGCGGGCGCTCTTGCGCGGGCGCACGTACGTCGCGACCGAGGACGTGAAGGCGGTCGCGATGCCCGTGATGCGGCACCGCATCGTCACCAACTACAACGCCGACGCCGACCGCGTCACGCCCGACGACATCGTCCGCAAGCTGCTGGCCTTAGTTCCTGCTCGCGCACCAGAATAGCAGTTACAGCCTCGCGCACCGTTTAGCGGTCGTCCCAAAGGGACGACGCGCGGACCCTGCGGGTCCGCCGCTAAACGGTCGTCGCGCGAACCACACGCGCACACCATGACCACCAACTACCTCGACGCCAACACGCTCGCGCGGATCGACCGCCTCGAACTGGAGGCGCGTCAGTTCGTGGAGGGCTACCTCGCGGGCAAGCACCGCAGTCCGCGGCACGGGTTCGCCGTCGAGTTCGCGCAGCACCGCGAGTACGTGCCCGGCGACGACATCAAGCACATGGACTGGAAGGTGTACAGCCGCACCGACCGGTACTTCCTCAAGCAGTACGAGCAGGAAACCAACCTGGTCGCGTGGCTCGTGGTGGACGCGAGCGAGTCGATGGCCTACGCCTCCGGCACGCGCTCGAAGTACGAGCTGGCCTGCACCGCGGCGGCGGCGATGGCGCACCTGATCCTGAAACAGGCCGATAGCGTGGCGCTGGGGCTGGTCGCGGGCACCGTTCGCGGGTTCCTGCGGCCCAGCGGCCAGTCGAACCAGTTGCGCGAGGCGTGCCGGGCGATGGCGACCGGGCCGTTCCCGGGTACGGGCGGGATCGCCCGCGCGGTGGACGAGCTTGCCGGCCGCACCGGTCGCCGCGGGGTCGTGATGCTGTTCAGCGACCTGCTCGACGACGTGCCCGACCTGCTCGCGGCGCTTCAGCACGTCCGTTACCAGAAGCACGAGGTCGTGCTGTTCCACACGCTCGACGCGGCGGAGATCGAGTTCCCGTTCCGCCAGACGACACTGTTCAAGGGGCTGGAAGGACTGCCCGAAATTCTCACCGACCCTAGCGGCATCCGCGACACCTACCTGAAGGCGCTGCACGCGCACGTCGAGGCCATCGAAGCCGGGTGCCGGCGGCTGGAGATCGACTACGTCCGTCTGCGCACCGACGCCGACCTGGGCCACGACCTGGCCGCTTACCTCCAGAAGCGCCACGGCCGGTAGCTTGCGAAGCCGCAAGCGACTTCAACAAGGAGTACTCCCATGAAGCTGTTGTCTGTGGCCCTGGTAGTTTGTGCGCTGGCTGGGTCGGCGCGGGCCGACGACACGCCCAAGTTGCTCGGCAAGTGGGAAGTGACTAAGTCCGGCGGCGAAACCCCGGTCGGCTCGGTCGTCGAGTTCGCGAAGGACGGCAAGATGACCGCGAACGTGACCCTCGACGGCAAGGATCTGAAGCTCACCGGCACATACAAGCTCGACGGCAAGAAGCTGACCGTGAAACTGACGCTCAACGAGCAGAAGATCGACCACACCTACACCGTGCGGTTCAAGGGCGACACCGAACTGGAACTCGAAGACGCCGACAAGACGGTGGACACGTTGAAGAAGAAGTAGTGTCAGAGCAAGGTCAGCAAGGCAGAAGAGTGTTGACAGGATGAACACGATAAGACGGGATGAAGAGTAGAGTGCTTTCAACTCTTATCCGGTCTTATCGTGTTCATCCTGTCAACACTCTTCTGCCTTGCTGACCACTACTTTACAGGCCGCGTCGGAGCGACGAACGCCTTCGTCCAGTCCGGGCGCGCGGGCTGCTTGCCGAGCTGGATCATCTCCTGCCACTCTGGGTCGGTCAGCCGCTTCTCGACGTTCTGTTTGAACTCGTAGTACGAGTACAGCGGGCCGACGTAGACCATGCGGTCCTTGTCGTTGTCGATGGCGATCACGCCGAACATCGCGTCGCCGACGGCCACTTCCAGGCACGACTGCGAGTCCGGGTCGGTGTGAACGTCGGCGACGACCGGTGCCCACTCGCTGCACGCGGAGCGGTAGTAGAACAGGTTCGGGTACCAGCCGTCGTACCGCGGCGGGCCGCTGCCGCCGCCGCGCGCGTCCACCGTCTTCTTGATGAACTTCTTCTCGTCGTCCGTGAACGCATCGCCCGCCAGTTCTTTCTTCGCCAGCGTTTCGAGCTGGCCCACGGTCCCGCTCATCTGTTTGAAGAACCCGACGTACCGCTTCTGCTGCTCCTTGAACTGGTCGGCCTCGTTCGCGTCGCTCGATGGGAACTCGGCGGCGGCGAACAGCTTGCCGGCCTCGTCCGCGAAGAACTTCACCTTCGCGTAGAACGCCGGGTACGGCTCCACATAGCCCGCCGGGTACTCACACTTCGGCCGCGCGGTGTACGACTGCTTCGCGTAGAGGATCGTGTCGTGCCGCAACTCGGCCCATGACCCCAGTTGCGTGTTGAGTTGCTTCATCTGCCACGCCTTCGACTTCATCGCCTGCGGGAACCGCTTTTCGGCGCTCATGTCCTTCTGCAACTCGCGGAGGCAATCGAGCCACAGCACATACAGGTTGCTCTTCCAGTAGACCGGCGGGTGCAGGTTCACGAACTCGCGGCTGGCGAGCAGGTTCGCGGAGTAGTTCCACTTGGTCAGTTCCGGTTCGAGCAACTGGAGCGCCTCGTCGTTGCCCAGCGCGGCCATCACGTCAAGGCCCGCGGGCATCATCCGCCGCTGCTTCTGGTTCTTAAAGATGATGCTGTCGAACACGACCTGCGACATCACGAACGAGTCGATGATGAACCGCTGGCCGAACACCTGGAACACGGCCGGCGGGGGCACCTTGTAGGTGTCCCCGGGATTCGACAGCACGAGCTGCGAGCGGATCATCTGGGCCGCGTGCTTGCCGCTCTTGAGTTCGTCCTTCACCTTTTCCAACTTCTTCGCGTCGAGCGCCGCGGCGAGCGTCGGCGCGTCGGCGGCCTTCATCACATCGAGCAGCGTGAACACGGTCAGGTTGTCGCTGCGGCCGACCATGAACCCGATGATGTCGTCGAGCGACTTGAGCGCCTTAAGGCCGTTCGTGTCGCGGAGCAGTTCGCAGAACAGAACGGCGTTCCGCAGTTCGCGGTCGCTGTCGGCCTTCACGCCGGGCGTGCCGTGGGTGGGGAGGACGTTCCAGCCGCAATCGACGCGGCCGAGCCACATCATCGCGCGGAAGTAGTTCTTCAGGGTCGGGTTCTTGGTGTAGTGGCCGCGCGGCCGGAACTGCGAGAAGTCCGGGTAGCGTTCGCCGCCGTACCACGTGTTCGGCTTGGAGCCGGCGTAGGGGTCTTTCAGCTTGAGCGATTCAACGTCGCGCAGCGCCGCGATCACGTCGTCGTCCTGGCCGAACTTGCTCGACTCGATGAGTTTGCCGTTCCACGCCGGGTCGTTGCGGTCGCCGGGCGTACCCGCGGAGCCGGCCCCTTCGAGCAGGTTCCGCGCGACGGTCAGGTACAGGTCCACGTCATTGACATGCGCGGCACCCTTAGCCATGTTGCGCTTCGCCAGCTCCGCGTGCGCCTCGGCCAGCACCTTCCGAATCGACTGCGTGAAGACAGTCATCTCCATTTCCATGAGGATGTCGTCGTACGACTTGTGCAGCGCGTGCATGATCGAGTCGGACGAGACGAACACCGGCAGGTCGGCGGAGTAGATTTGGAAGTACGCGGAGGCGAAGGAGTGCCGCCGGTTCTGATCGACCGACACGAGGCCCGTCTTCTTGAAGACCGCCAGTTCCGCGTCGGTGAGGGCCAGCTTCTTGCTGACGGTGTCGAAGTGCGCGGCCTTCGTGGGGTCGAAGTCGAGGCCGCTGTACTCGCGCGGCTTCACGGCTTGTGTTTTCAGTTGGTCGTAGGTCAAGTCCTTGTGTTTCGCGAGCAACCGGTCGAAGATTTGGCCTTCGAGCGGCTTGACGACTTCGGGCGTCTTCGGGTCCGCGGCGGACGTGGGCACGGCCCACACCCCGACCAGCGCGGCCACCGCAAGGGCCGACAGGAAGCGTGTCATCGGCGCGACTCCTTGGGGGAAGAGAACGGGGACGTAGGCTACACTCACGACGAGCGTAACGACCAGAGGGATTGCCGCTAGCACCCGTCCGCACGCTGCACCGCGCCATCGAGCGCGACGTGGTCGCGGCGCTGGTGAACGAAGTTCGCGAGGGAACGACGATTCATGCCGATTGGAGAGAGGGGGCGTGCGTGTTCGCGTGCGGATCGTAGTATCCTCCACCGGACTTTGCGAGGAGAAGAGGGTCGCACGATTTGGCAATCTACTAACCGTAGTTCCTAGAGACGGAGCAGCATTATGGTTGTTACGCCTGAAGAGTTCGAGCGGGCTTGGGGCACGGAGGCACTCGTCCGCCTACCGCTCGCGGAACACACTCCGGTTCTGAGCGAGGCCTACCGCTTTCTCGCGGTTGCTGGACTTCCTGCCCTCATCCGATGCTACGAGGGTGATGGCTACAGTAACCTTACGTTCTGCCGACTTACCGCTGGGCTTTTCCCGATCATAAGTTAGGCCGATTGCAAAGTCGTAGGCATCAGCCGGTAATGAGCTTAACGGCGCGGTCGATGTCCCAGTTGAGGGCATCGGCTCGTGCCTTGAGTGGCTCATCGGGTTCGCCCGGCTTGAGCACCTGCAACGCGCTCACCGC
>SXHE01000563.1 GCA_005773755.1 Planctomycetia bacterium | reverse complement strand
GCCGGCGCGCTCGGCGCGCCGGCGAGCTTCGGCTTCGGAACCGCGTACGCCTTGTACGCCCCCAGAATCTTGTCGTTGTCGTCGTAGGGGTAGGGATGGCCGGGGCCGAGCAACTGGTACAGGATGATGCCCAGGGTGAACACGTCCGACACCGGGACCGGCACCTTGTTGTGTTCGGGACTCATGTAGCCCGGCGTGCCGAAGTAGCCCTCGTGCCCGTCCCACGGGGCCTTCTTGTTCGTGAAGAACGAGAAGTCCATGTCGATGATCTTCAGCCGGTACTTCATGCCCAGCGACGGGTCTTCGATGAGCATGATGTTGTCGGGCTTCAGGTCGGCGTGAACGATCTGCGCCGCGTGAAGTTGGGCGATCCCGGCGACCAGCACCTTCGCCATCAACTCGCGCGCCGCCCACGGCACTTCGGTCGGGTGCGTCTTGACGCGATCCAGAATCTTCTCGAGCGAGTGGCTCTTGTCCAGGAATTCGAACACCTGATGGAACTTCCGGTTGTGCTCGAACCCGCCGAGGAACTGGTAGCAGAACTGCTTACACGGGCTGCCCTCGATCCGGGCCTTCAGCTCCTTCTGGTGGTCCACGAACGGCTTGTACCACGCCACCCGGATCGAGGGCGACTGGTACGCCTTGAAGAACACCTTGCGCCCGCCCGAGTCGGTCGCGGCGTAGGCCACCGAGTTGTTCCCGATGGTGATGAGGTCTTTGATCGTGTAGCCCTGGACCTTGTCGCCGATGTTGTACACCGTCACCGCCCCCCGCGAATCGCGTCGTCGGAAGCCACCCACTGATCCTGACCGAACAGCGCCCGTTTCACGCCCACGTCGGGTCGCCCTTGCAGAACGGACGCGGACACCGATTTGCCGATCTGCCCCAGCACCTTGCTGAAGTCGAGCGCGCCGAGGCCGTCGTAGGTCTGCGTGGCCTTTTGGTACAGGCACTTGTCCGCTTCGGCGAGCGTGTCCAGCCCCGCGGACTGCGGCCCGACGAGGTACAGCTTCACGCCCAACTTCTGAATCTTGTCGATAATCGCGTCGAGCTTCGCCTGCTGCGCGGCCCAGATCGCGTTGGCCTCCAGCGGTTCGTCCGTGAGCAGGACGACGACCCGGTGGCACCCGGCCTGCGGTCGCCAGGGGTAGTCGAGTGCCATGTCGAGCGCGATCAGCATGGCCTCATCGCCGTACACCTCGACGCTGCGGAGCGCGTTACTGACGGCGACACGGTCGGTCGTAAAGAACGCGCTCGGCTGCGGCGTCTGACCATACAGCGCCTTGATGAGGTCTTCGCCACTCTTGTTGAGCGACTTCGACCGCACCAGCCCGCCGTCGGCCCCGCACGAGTGAACGAGGAAATCGAGCCGACAGTCCATCTTCCGGTTCGCGTCGCCCGCGAGCGCGTCGAGGAACGAGTCGAGGTTCTTGCGCACCCCGTCGATACAGGGGGCCATCGACCCCGAGGCGTCGAGGCAGAAGACCACGTCCACGACGCCCTTCGTACTGGTCGCCATCGAATTCCCTCGTGCCTGTTCTCGCGCCAAGCCGCGCGCGGCTTCAATCCGCCGAAGGGGTGTCGCCACCGGACTGCTGAGTCATGGTCTTCGCCAGAAGCTGGATGATCTTTTCAAACTTGCTCTGGTCGTTGGTGTAGGCTTCGAGTGCGGACTGGGCCGTCTCGCCGGCGTTCACGGGAATCTTGTACCAAAGCGCCTTGTCCACCTCCTCGAGCGTGCCGAACCGCGACAGGGTCGCCGGGGCGAACATGTGGAGGACGACCTTCGCGGTCATCAGGTTCAGAATCACGTCATCGATGCGAGCGTCCTTCGGAACCCGGAGCGGCTCCTTAAACGGCGCGTCGGTGAAGACGATCACGAACCGGCGGCCGGCGTTCACGTTGCGCCAAGAGTCCGGGCGGAGCGGCTCGTCCGGCCCGGTCGAGGGCATGTTGGCGAGCATGTAGAGCGCCTCGAGCAGCGTTTCCGGTTCGTCACCGCCGCCCTCGGCGGCCAGCGCGTTGAGCTGCGCTTCGAGTTCCGGCACGCTGCCCACGAACGGGTTGTCCACGATCGCGGGCACGTCGGTATAGTCGAGATCGCGATAGCCCATGATCTTCGCGCGCCAGTCCTTCACCACGGCCCCGCCGTTGGGCGTCGCGGTGGTCAGCGTCTGAACGAAGGTCGTGATGTTCTTCTTGACCGCGTTGATGCACGGCCCCATGCTGCCGTTCGCGTCCAGCAGGAACACGATGTCGGCGATGCCTTTGACCTTGGGCAGTTGGCTCATCGGAGCACTCTCTAACGGTGTGGGAACGGGTTCGGCGCAGGCCGGTATTATTCCAGATGGACGCGCGCGAGGCAAGGAACCCGTCCGGGGTCATAGGATCATACGCAGCGGGTGGCGGGCGATTCGGAGAAACCGGGATGTAGTTTTTCGCCGCGAGGGCGCGAGATGACACGCGAGACAATGCTGGCCCAACTCGAAGCGCTCGTGGAAGTCGGCCCCGGCACGCTGCACGGCCCGGACGAGCTGTCCGGCCTGCCCGGCTGGGACTCGCTGACACAACTCACATTCGTCGTACAGGTGGAGCGCGCGACCGGCACGCGCGTCCCGCCGAGCAAGGTCGCGGAGTGCCGCACCGTGGACGACCTCCTCGCGCTGTTTGCCACATGAGCGCCGCACGGCCCACACTTCCGCTCAACGACTTCCAGCGCGCGATGCGGTTCTGGGAGGCGTCCCAACCGTTCAACGGGATCGACGCGATCGAGGCCCGCGGCCCGGTCGAACAAGACCGACTGCGCGCCGCAGCGGAAGAAGAGTTGGCCCTGCTCGGAGTGTGCTACCCGGTCGCACGTCCCAACGGCCGGTTCGTCGAGTACCTGCCGACACCACCGCGCATCGAGGTGGCAGTTGTTTCAAATACCTCGCTTGACGCACAGTGCGCGGCCGAATTGAACCGACCGTTCGCGCCGGGCGACCCTCTCATCCGCTTGTGGGTGGTTCCTGGCGAACCGCGTTCGGTGATCGGGATGACGTGGCAGCACTGGCCCATCGACGGCGTTTCCGCGGCGAGCCTGTTCCGGCGCATCCTCGCGCGGTTCGCAGGCGCGCCGGTCGGGCCAGGGGCGGACGCGACCGAATTGACCGCGCCGGAACCGTCGGCGGTTCCGCTACCCTGGCGCGGGTTGCGAGGAATCACCGTCCCCGCAGTTGAAACAGCTCGTGAGTTGCTCGCGCTCGCGCGGGCCTACCCCGTGCCCCGGCCGCGACCGGAGCGCACCGCGTTGTGCGTCCGGCTGCTGGCGCTTCCACACCCGCCGCGCCCGACTGGGGCGACGTTGAACGATGTGACCGGGGCGGCCCTGTTCTGGGCGCTGGCGGAGGCACTGCCCGAACGCTACCGGAACGTCTGGCGGAACCGGCTCAACCTGATCAACATGTTCGATCTGCGCGCGTACGGGCACGAAGCTCACGCCCGCGCGTGGGGGCTGTTTCTGGCATACGCCACGATCCAGATGCCCGAACCGCGGCCCCGGACCATCGGCGCGCTGATCGAATCGGTGCGCGCCCAAACGGCGCGCACCCGCGACGGCCGGTACTTCCTGCTCAGCCTGGGCGGGCACCGCGTCCTGCGCACCACACTCCAGTTGCTCCCACGGCGCTGGGGCTGGGCTCTCCCGTACCAGATGGCCCCATACACCGCGGGGTTGACGAACACGCGATTCCGCGCGGAGTGGAACGTCGAGCCGTTCGCGACGCGGTTCGGTCGGTCGTGGCGCGTTGCCCCTCTCGGCGGGTCTGCCCCACTCGTCGCCGACGTGTGCAGCAAGGGGAATCAGGTCTCAATCGCCCTGACCTACGAGGCCGGGGGCGTGATAGCCGCGCGCATCGATACCATCGCCGACATCCTGACCGCGGTGCTGGCGGGCACGGTGACGTGAACCGCGCGGGCGCGCCGACTGTCGTAGCCGGTGCGACCCCACGGCCGGACCGGAGACACGAACATGCGGAAGTTGGCGAGCGTCCAGACGGTGAACGCTGCGGAACCGATCCCCAGCGCCGACGCGATCGAGAAGGTCCGCGTCCTCGGCTGGTGGGTGGTCGTCAAGAAGGGCGAGTTCAAGCCGGGCGACAAGGTCGTGTATTGCGAGATCGACGCGCTGCTGCCGGAGCGGGCGGCGTTCGAGTTCCTGCGCCCCAACTGCTACAAGCCCGCCCAGACGGAGGCGAGCGGGGCCGTGACCCAGGAGGCCGGGTTCCGCATCAAGACGATCAAGCTCCGCGGGCAGGTGTCGCAGGGCATCTGCTTCCCGCTGAGCGTGCTGCCCGACGGCGCGCCGACCGACGAGGACGCGGACGTGACCGACGCGCTGGGCGTGCGCAAGTGGGAACCGCCGCAGACGGTCGGCATGGGCGGGCGCGTTAAGGGGTCGTTCCCCGGCTTCCTCTCGAAGACTGACGAGACCCGCGTGCAGGTGCTGGAAAAGGTCATCGAGCGGCACCGCGGCCGTGCGTTCTACATGACCGAGAAGCTGGACGGCACCTCGTTCACGGCATTCGTCCGCGAGGGCGAGTTCGGCGTGTGCAGCCGGAACATGCTGCTCGACACCACCGACGAAGCGAGCGTCCTGATCCGCGTCGCGAAGCGCCTCGACCTTGAAGAAAAGCTGCGTGGATTCGGCGCAGCGCGCGGGTTCGAGGCCGCGATCCAGGGCGAAGTAGTAGGGCCGGGCGTGCAGCAGAATAAGTACGCACTACCGGAAGTGACGCTTCGCGTGTTCAACGTCTTCGACGTGAGCACGTTCCGCTTCTTGAATCACGCGGACGTGCTCGCCGCGATCGCGGAGATGGGGCTGGACGCGGTCCCGCAACTCGGCACGGTGGTGCTGAACCACTGCGTCGATGAACTCGTCGCGCTATCGGAGGGAACGAGCGTGTTGAACCCGAAGGCGCAGCGCGAGGGGATCGTGCTGCGCCCGCTGATCGAAGTCGAAGACGAGTACCTGGGCCGCCTCAGCTTCAAGGCGATCAACCCCAAGTTCTTGCTCAAGTACGACGAGTAACGGGAATTGCGGAGTGCGGAGTGCGGAGTGCGGATTGGAAGACAGAACTGGAGTGGCATCCTCTGTCTTCCAATCCGCAATCCGCTATTCCCACTACTTCTTGACCCGCTTGTAGATGAGGATGCCGCCGGTACCGGTGCCGGTAGATGTGGAGAAGTCCTTCGGCCGCGCGCCGTCCACGTCGCCCACGGCGAGCACAATCCGGTCGCCGTCGACCAGGTACGCGGCCTTCACCACGTTCTTGCCTATGGTCACGTCGATCCCCTTGATCGGCCCGCTCAAATCGAGCTTGATCGTGCCCTTGACCGGCTCATCGGCGTCCTTGAAGTACACCTCCCACACGTCACCTTGGACGACGACCTTCTTGATACGGCGCTCCTTCGCAGGCGCTTCCTTGCCGTCGGTCAGTTGCAACTCGACCTCCCAGGTGCCTTGCCACTTGGCAAGTTCGGTCTTGGTGTCGGTCGGCG
Source organism: Planctomycetia bacterium (assembly GCA_005773755.1). GTDB lineage: Bacteria > Planctomycetota > Planctomycetia > Gemmatales > Gemmataceae > Gemmata. The sequence continues at coordinate 5,861 of SXHE01000563.1, read as the reverse complement.
CATCCGCCGCGACCGGAGCGGCCAGGATCGAGGCGAGAACGGTCGTGAGCGCGAACATGAAAGCACTCCGGGGTTAGGGGCTGGCGTCGAAGGTCGGTTTACACCTGAAACACACCGGTCTTGAACAGCCGGCCGTCGTCGTGGCGCGTTGCGACCGCGAGCGCGGTCAGCAGCGCGGCTCGGGAGTCTTCGGGCCTGATGATCGCGTCCACCCACAGCCGCGCCGCGGCGTAGCGGATGTCGGTTTGCTCTTCGTAACTGGCCTTCACCTTGTCGCGAAGTGCGGCCAGTTCGTCCGCGTCCGGTTCCTTACCGGCGCGCTTCAGGGCTTGCACCTGCACGTCGAGCAGCGTGCTCGCGGCCTGCGCACCGCCCATCACAGCGTACTGCGCGCCGGGCCACGCGAGGATGAACCGCGGGTCGAACGCCTTACCGCACATTGCGTAGTTGCCGGCCCCGTAACTGCCGCCGGTGATGAGCGTCAGTTTCGGGACGACGCTATTGGAGATCGCGTTCACCAGCTTTGCCCCGGCCTTGATGATCCCGCTCTGTTCGGAGTCCTTGCCCACCATAAATCCGTTCACGTTCTGGACGAACAGGATGGGCACGCGCAGTTGATTGCAGTCCATGACGAAGCGCGCGGCCTTCTCCGCGGAGTCGACGTAGATGACGCCGCCGAACTGCACCGGCCCCGCGGCCGACTTCACGCGCTGCTTCTGGTTCGCGACGATGCCGACGCGCCGCGCGCCGAGTTCGCCCCAACCGCACACAATGGTCTGGCCGTAGTCGGCCTTATACTCGTCGAACGGGGCACCGTCGAGCACCAGTTTCAGCAGGTCGCGCACGTCGTATTCGGGCTTGGTGAAGGAATGCCACTCCACGCCTGTTGCGACGGGTGAGTTTGTCGCGCCGGTGTTAGTGTCTTGAGGTAGAGCGCCGAGCAGCCGCCGCAGGCGCTCGAGGCAGGCGTCGTCGGTGGGTTCGCGGAAGTCGATGGTGCCGCTGACGGAAGCGTGCATCAGCGCGCCGCCGAGCGACTCCGAATCGACCACTTGCCCGATAGCGGCTTTCACCAGCGCGGGGCCGGCGAGGTACAGGCCGCTCCCCTCGGTCATGAGCAGTGTGTCGCATAGCACTGGCAGGTAGCCGCCACCGGCGACGCAGTTGCCCATGATCGCCGCGAATTGCGGGATGCCCGCGGCCGAGATGACCGCGTTGTTACGGAAGATGCGACCGAAATCGTCCTCGTCGGGGAAGACTTCATCCTGAAGGGGTAGGAACACACCTGCGGAATCGACGAGGTACACCAGCGGCAAGCGGTTCTCGGTGGCGATGCGCTGCGCGCGAAGCACCTTCTTACACGTCATCGGAAAGAACGCGCCGGCCTTCACTGTTGCGTCGTTGGCGATCACCATCGCGCGCCGCCCGCCCACGACACCAACGCCGGTGACGACGCCCGCGGACGGCGCGCCGCCCCACTCCTTGTACATGCCCCACGCGGCCCACAGCCCCAGCTCGAACCACTCGGAGCCGGGGTCGATGAGGTTCGTGACCCGCTCGCGCGCTGTCAGTCGGTGCTTCTCGTGCTGGCGCTCGACGGCGTTCGCGCCTCCGCCCATCCGGATCGCAGCCTCGTGCTCGTCGAACGATGTCGTTGGAGAGGTCATAGCGGAGATTATACCAAACGGAAAACCCCGCCGGATAACCAGCGGGGTGTCCCGTGAGCCGCAGCGTATATCAGAGCGGTTACGTCGCGGCGAGCGACCAGTCTTTCCGCTGGCGGCTGCTGGGGATGTTCAGCATCTTGCGGTACTTGGTCACGGTGCGCCGCGCCACCGGGCAATCGGCGGCCTTTAGCCGTGAGACCAGTTCCTCGTCGGACAGCGGGTTGGATTTGTCCTCGTTGGAAACGAGTTCGAGGAGCTTCTGCTTCATCACCTCGTACGCGACGACCTCGCTGTTCGAGTCGTTCTCGTTCTTGGCCTTGCCGCCGCCGAAGAACCGCTTGAGCGGGAAAACGCCGCGCGGGGTCTGCACCCACTTGTCGTCCACCGCCCGGCTAACGGTCGTGACGTGAACCTTCACCTGGTCGGCGATCTGCTGCATCTTCAGCGGTTGAATGTGTTCCGGGCCGAAGTCGAGGAACGCCCGTTGGTGGTCGATGATGGCGTTGGTCACCCTCAGCAGCGTGTTGCGGCGCTGCTCGACGGCCTTCACGAGCCAGTCGGCGGATTGCAGCTTCTTGCGCAGCTCCTCCTTCACCTTGTCGTCGAGGTCTTGCTGGCGGCACAGATCGACGACGCGCTTGCTGACGCGGATGCGCGGCACCCACTCGTCGGTGAGCCGGGCCGAGTACGAGTCGTCGTCGGCGCGCTCCACCACGACATCGGGCATGATGTACCGCGTGCCGGAGTCGCTGAATTTCAGGCCCGGCTTCGGGTCGAGGTGCTGGATCTCCGCGATTGCTTCCTGAATGGTGTGCAACTCGAAGCGGGTGGACTTCTGGATCACCGGGAGCCGGTTCGCGCCGACGTCTTCGAGGTGGTCGCGAATGATGAGCCGCATCGCGTCCGCCAGCGGCGCGTCCTGCGGAACCTGGAGCAGCAGGCACTCCTTGAGGTCGCGCGCCCCGACCCCGGCCGGTTCCAGCTTCTGGACCGTGTGAACCAGTGTGTCCTCGACGTCCGCCTCGGTCGTGGGTGCGTCGTACAGCGCCGCGATCTCGGTCAGCGGCACTGTGCGAAACACGTCGCTGTACAGTTCCTCATCGTTCTCGTCGTCCGGCTTCTTCTTCTTGGGCTTCTCCGGCTCGTCCTCGTCGCGATCCTTCTCCTTGTGCTTGCGCACCTTGAGCCGCGCGCCCAGATACCCGGTACGGTCGATGAAGCTGCAGATGTGCCGGGCGAGCCGGCGCTCGTTCTCGTCCAGTTCGAGTTCGCCGAGCTGATCCGCGAGGTAGTCTTGCAGCGACGGTGCCCGGTCGGGCATGTTCGCCATAGCTTCGAGCTTGCGGTCGCCCTGCTCTTCAATGGCCCCGCGGCTGCCGCGGTGCTCCTCGTTGAAGTGGTCGTCCCAGTCGCGATTCAACTCTTCGAGCCGGTTGAACTCCAGGTCTCCGGTCTCGTCGTGCTTCAACGGCGCGTCGGGGTTGAACTCCGTGGGGGCGTTCTCGTCCACCTCTGCGTGTTTCTCTTTCAGTTCAAGGAACGGGTTCTCTTGCAGCGCCTCTTCGATCTTGGCCTGGAGGTCGGCGATGGGGAGTTGGAGAATCTCCATCGACTGAATCATGCGCGGGGCGAGGATCGTCCGCAGGTCCGTCCGTATGACGATGTTCATGCCCAATTGCGGTCCGCTCATTGTCTCCAACTCCCATCGGGCGACGGCACGCGGGCGCGGTGCCGGTTCGTTCGGCGAATCACTCACACATACCCGGCGCGGGCGCTGCTCTTGCGGCCCGTGCCCCCGTTCAAAACACTCTTCTGCCTTCGAGGGCGTCCGCGAGCATTTGCGCGTTCGCGAGTTCAAGGGAGCTCCCACTCGGCAAGCCGCGTGCCAGTCGAGTGACCGAAACACCGGTTGGCGCGAGCACGTTCGACGCAAAGAGCGCCGTACCATCGCCTTCGAGGGTCGGACTGGTCGCGAGAATCACTTCGCGCACCCCGCCCTTGCGGACTCGCTCGACCAGCGCCGTGAATGTAAGACGTTCCGGCCCCATGCCATCGAGGGGGGCGAGCCGGCCACCGAGTACGTGGTACAAACCCCGGAAGTTACCGGCGCGCTCGAACGAATTCACGTCGCGCGGCGTTTCGACTACACAGAGGAGCGCCGCGTCGCGCTTGGGATCGGCACAGATCGGGCACAGATCGGCGTCGGTCAGATTGAAGCACTCGCGACACGGCCGCACCTTCTCAGCCACCGTTCGCAGCGCGTCGGCCAGGAGCACCGCGTTGCCGCGGTCGCCGGAGAGCAAGAAGTGGGCGATGCGCTCCGCGCTCTTTGGACCGATGCCGGGAAGCTTCGTCAGCTCGTCCAGCAGCTCCGCGATAACCCCCGCCGGTTCGGACACGTCTGCTCCCTCCCGCCTTCCGTGGCCGGGGTCTGAGACCCCGGTGCCGGACGAGTCGCATAGCTCCTCCGACCTCACTGTGGCCGGCTACAGAACACACACTCACCCGCCCATTCCGGGGAACCCGCCACCGAGCATTCCCGGCGGCAGCCCGATGCTCGCGGCCATCTTCTGGCTCTCCTCCGCGAGTTGCGTCCGCACTTTCGTGAGCGCCTGGTTGGTCGCAGCCGCGACGAGGTCTTCGAGCATCTCACGGTCGTTGAGCTTCAGCGCGTCTTCGGAGATGCGCAAGCTCAGCACCTCCATGCGACCGTTCACCTTGACTGTGACGTAACCGGCACCGCTGCTGGCCTCCGCGGTAATGTTGCCGACCGATGCCTGAAACTTTTGCACCTCCTCCTGAATCTTGCCCTGGTTCTTCAGGAGGCTCATCATCGCGCCGAGTTCCTTGAACATCGCATCAGCCCTCGTCGGTTGCGGTCTCGGTGTCCTCGTCCTCGCCGTTATCCGGCTTCGCGTCGGGGCGCGGCGGGGCGACCGGGTTAAAGTCGTCGTCAACGTGCCAAACTTGCGCGCCGAGTACCTCGCTGGCCCGCTTAAACATCGGCAGCGAGGTGAGCGACCGCTTGCGGTCCGCCGGCTGTTGCACGACCGTCGGGAGCGTGCCGTTCGGTGCCTCGGCGCGGGCGTCGGTTTCGAGGCGGATCGTGATCGCCTGACCGGTGACGCGTTTAAGTGCGTCCTGCATCCGCTGCACGGCCGATTCGCCCGCACACGCTTCTCTGGCGTCACTATACACCGCTGGGAACCGGATTGCTAGTGCATTTGGCCCAAGAATTGCATGTGAGCTGGAGAAGCTAAGCTGTTTCGCGAGGATCGGCGACCTTTCCCCCATGTATTGGAGGAAGCGTGCCCACACGTCTGGAAGTGCGGATTCCGTGAGCGCGACCGTTGACAAGCTGGCAACAGGGGAATCCGGTCCAGGCAGTTTAGCCGCCATCAGGTCGTTTTTTTTTACCGGCTCGGCCGCCGGCGTCGGGCGCACGGGAGCAGCAACAACGGGCACCGCGCCGCCCGACGCGCGGTGTGCCTCTGCCCACTGAATGAGGTCCGCGACCGAGCGCAGGTCCGCGAGACGGCACAACCGGACCACTGCCATTTCGAGCAACACCTGCGTGTGTGTACTGCCACGCATGCGCGACTTGGTCGCGGTCAGGACTTCTAGCCCTCCGAGTATAGCGTCGAGCGAGACCGCGGGCGCGTGTTTCTTGACGGCTTCGAACTGACTCGGCGTGACCGGCAGCTCGCGCACCTCGGCTCCGCCGCAGCACACGAGCATCATCGCCCGCCAGTATTCGACGACCTGCTCGACGAGTTCGCCAACCTGAAGACCGCGTTCGACCCAGACGGCGATGAGATCAAGCGCGGTCTTGGCGTCCCCGGCAATGATCGCGTTCGCGAGTTCGATGACGCGATCATCGCCCGCGGTGCCCAGAACCGTCGCGACGTGTTCCGCCGTGAGCTTGCCGGTCGATGAGGCGAGGAGCTGGTCGAGCAGCGATTGCGAGTCGCGCATTGACCCGGCCGCGCGGCGGGCCACCAGCCGCAGCGCATCGTCGTCGGCCTGGTGCCCTTCCCGCTCGACGATCCGCTTCAACTGGTCGAAGATTTTCGTCGGCCCGACGTGGGCGAAGTCGAACCGCTGGCACCGCGACAGGATCGTGATCGGGATCTTCTGCACTTCCGTCGTCGCAAGGATGAACTTCACGTGTTCCGGCGGCTCTTCAAGCGTCTT
>SXHE01000004.1 GCA_005773755.1 Planctomycetia bacterium | reverse complement strand
GTGGGGCTGGCGATGGGCCTGTCCGGTACGGAAGTCGCGAAGGAGGCGAGCAAGATCGTCCTGCTTGACGACGCCTTCAGCACCATCGTCCGCGGGGTCCACTGGGGCCGCGCGCTGTACGAGAACATTCAGCGGTTCATCCAGTTCCAGCTTACGATCAACGTGTCCGCGCTGCTGATCGCGTTCCTGGGGCCGTTCCTCGGCCTGAAGCCGCCGTTCACGGTGCTGCAACTGCTCTGGATCAACGTCATCATGGACACGTTCGCGGCCATCGCGCTGTGCAGCGAGCCGCCCCGCGCGAACCTGATGCTCCGCGCGCCGAAGAAGCGCGACGAGAACATCCTCACGCCCGCGATGCTCGGGAACATCTTTATGACCGCGGGCTTCTTCGTGGTCGTGATGATCGCCCTGCTGATCGGGATGCAGCACGGGGGCTGGTTCGCGGGGGGCGGCGCGGCGGCGGACGAGTTCAAGCCGCTCACGGTCCGTCAGGTGACGATCTTCTTCACCGCATACGTGTTCTTCCAGGTGTGGAACCAGATCAACTGCCGATCGCTGTCGCCGCGCGAGTCCGGCTTCCAACGGCTGTTCGCGAACCCACAGTTCCTCGCCATCGCGTCGCTCACGGTCGTGGGTCAGGTGTTGATCGTTTCGCTGGGCGGCAAGGTGTTCCAGGTCGAACCGCTGGGCGCGGTAGACTGGCTGGTGATCGCCACCGCGACCGCGAGTGTGCTGGTGTTCGCCGAGATCGCGCGGCGGTTCCGCTAACGAGACCGAGACATGAACGAAGCGAACGCGAAGCTGGCCGAGATCGCCACGAAGTTGCTGATCGGCGAGTTCCACCGGCACGTCTTCCTGTGCGTCGGCGACGCCTGTTGCAGTGCCGTCGGCAAGGACGGCGCACAAGCTGCGTGGGACGCGCTCAAGGACGAACTGAAGCGCCGCGACCTGTCGCTGGCGACCGGCCCGGCCGCTTGCTACCGCACGAAGGTGGGGTGCCTGCGCGTATGCGCCGGCGGGCCGATCATGGTCGTGTACCCCGAGGGGACGTGGTACGGCGGCATGACCGCCGACCGCATCCCGCGGTTCGTGCAAGAGCACCTGATCGACGGCAAGCCTGTCGAGGAATGGGTCTTCGCCCGCAACCCGCTACCGGCAGAGTAAAGACGGCCCGCTGATTACGCAGAGCAGACGCAGATGAAATCCGATCAAAGGCAGAGGGCATAAGGCAGAAGAGTTTGACAGGATGAACAGGATTCACAGAGATGTAAAGACGGAGCCGAGTGCCGTCCTCATCCTGATTTCATCCTGTGCATCCTGTCAAAAATTGTCTTATGCCCTCTGCCTTTGATCGGATTTCATCTGCGTCTGCTCTGCGTAATCAGCGGGCAATGCTTACTTCTTCGCCTCTGCATACCTGTGGGTCGGCACGGGGCGGCCGGGGCGCAGGCTCTGGCTGGTGCGGAACTCCGCCCGCGCGCCCACCTTCGCGGCTTGCGCCGCGACTACGCGCTTCACTTCAGCTTCCAGCGCGGCCGGGGCGGTGGCGACTCGGGCGTTCACGATCAGGTCCGCTTCGCGCGGCTTCAGGCCGCTGGGCAGCGACAGTTGCGGCGCGGTGTCGCTGCTCACGAGGTTGCCCACCGCGAACGCGCTCGCGTCGTCCATGCCGATCAGTTTCAGGTGCGCCACTTCCCCGTCCAGTGTGCGGCACGATTGGGCGAGGTCAGTCAGGATCGCGGTCAGGAGCGCGTCGAGGTCAAACGGCGCGGCGCTGGTGATGCGCGCGGTCGCGTTGAGCCAGCCCAGTTCGGCTTCGCCCTCCGCGTAAGTGTCGTAATCGATGTCGAGAATCTTGCGGCCGAACCCGCCGGTCTGGTCGAGCAGTTCGGTGAGCGCGTCGAATCCGGCTCCGGAGGCGGCACTGGCGCGGAGCACCGGCGTGCCGGGGAACTGCTCGCCCACGAGCCGCGAAAGTTCTTCGATTTGTGGCGGGTCGAGTTCGTCGATCCGGTTTATCACAATCGCGTCGGCCTCTTCGAGCTGCTTCTTGAAGATGTATGCGGCCTTCGGGCTGAACCCGCCGGCGGTCTGGTTCCGGAGGATGCGCAGCCCGTGAGTCGGCTTGAACAGCACCGCGTACGGGGCCACCTCGAAGCGGCCGGCGTACAGGTCTTTGAGCGGCTGAATCACGGTCGCGACCAGATCGGTGCAACTTCCGACCGGTTCCGCGAGTATCACGTCCGGGCGCGCGCCGGCTTCGAGCGAACCGACGCGCCCGACGAGGTCGTCGAACCGGCAGCAGAAGCACGCGCCCGGCACCTCCTCGACCGTTAGCCCCTGCGAGCGGAGCGAGTTCGTATCGACTAGGTCGTGCGCCTGGTCGTTGGTGACGATCCCGACGCGCTTCCCCTGGGCCTGATAGTGTCGGGCTAATCGGGAGACGGTGGTGGTTTTTCCGGCACCGAGGAATCCGCCGATCATGACGAATCGAACACTCACGTTGTCGCTCCTTGTCGCGTTTCGCTGGGCGTTCGGCGGGGCGCGCCGCTAGCCTCACTCTACGTCCGCGCGGTTGGCCCGCCAGTTGCTTCCCCTCACCGCCGGTGTCGCCCATACAAACGCTCGGAGTCGTTCTTGTTCAGGCTGATTCGATTAATGACACTCGCGCCGGGGCACTTCCACGCGGCCCTGGTCCAGAAGCGCGCGCTGCACGGGGTCCACCACCGCGCACACGTCTACGCCCCGCTCGACGGCGACACACTCGCGCACCTCGCGCGGGTCGCGTCGTTCAACGCCCGGCACGACAACCCGACCGCGTGGGAACTCGATGTTCGCGCCGGGGCCGACTATCTGAACCGGTTCGCCCGCGAGCAGCCCGGCAACACGGTCGTCCTGAGCGGCCGCAACAAGCCAAAGATCGACCTGATGCGGCTCGCGGTCGAGAACGGCCTGCACGTCGTCGCGGACAAGCCATGGATCATCGACCACGCCGACTTCCCCAAACTGGAAGACCTGTTCCGTCAGGCCGAGCTGCGCGACGCGCTCGTGTGGGACGTGCTCACCGAGCGGTTCGAGATCACCAACTGGCTCCAGCGCGAGTTCGTCCGCGACGCGGACCTGTTCGGCACCTGGCAGGCCGGCACGCGGGACGAACCGGCGCTCGTGTTGCACAGCACCCACAGCTTGAAGAAGACGGTGAACGGCGCTCCGCTGGTGCGGCCGTGGTGGTGGTTCGACCCGGCGATTTCGGGCGAGCCGATGGCCGACGTGGGCACACACCTCGCGGACCTCGCGATCTGGCTCGTCGCGCCGGAACAGGCGGTCGATTACGCGCGCGACGTGCAGATGCTCGCCGCCGACCGCGCGCCACTGCTGCTCTCAGAAGAGCAGTTCCGGCAGGTGACGCGGCACCCGCACTTCCCGCCGGAGCTTCGACCACGGGTCGTGAACGGGCAGTTGTACTACGCGGGCACAAACAGCGCCACGTTCACACTACGCGGCGTTCACGTCCGCCTGTGCACCGAATGGGAGTTCGAGTCCGCGGGCGGCGACACGCACCAGAGCTACGCGCGTGGCACGCGGGCGACGGTCTCCGTGCGGCAGCAGCCGAGCGGGCACGCGGAGCTGTTCGTCGCGGCTACGAACCCCGGCGAGCACGCGAGCGTGGTGCAGACGCTGCGCGACAAGTGCGACGCGCTCCAGCGCGAGTTCGCCGGTATGTCGGTCGCGGACCTCGGAACAGAAGCGCAGGTGCTGATCCCGGAGAGCTGGCGCGCCGGCCACGAAGAACACTTCGGCGCGGTGATGGACGAGTTCGTGCGCTACTTCCACGCCCCGCGCGCCGTCCCCGCGTGGGACAAGCCCAACGCGCTCGCCCGGTACTACATCACCACAAAGGCCGTCGAGATAGCACGAACCACTGTGTAGCCGCGACTCGAAGAGGAGCGCGTGCACTATTCGCGCCACTGGTCCCGCGGTTCCCACCCTAACAGTTCGCGCGCGGTTGTCAGGTCGAAGAGCTGCTTGTTGACGAAGCGGCTGCACGCGTAAACCACCGCGAACGGCGGCAACTTCGGCGCTTCGACCGCGGCGGCGAAGAACCGGCCGGCGTCGCCGGGGCTGAGGTACACGTCTGGCCCGAACGGGCTTTGCCGGAACTCCTCTTCCTGACCGGCGCGCGGGCACCAGCCGAGCCGCACCGCCAGCACTTCGATGCCGTGCTCCTTCGCGTACACCTGACCGAGCGCTTCGAGGAACACCTTCGTGCAGGCGTACAGGTAGCGCGGCTGGTACGGCGATTCCGGCGTGACGGGCACGTTGCCGCTCAGCAAGTGCCCGCCGATCACCTGCCCGGTGCTCGCGACGATCACGCGCGGGATGTGCAGCTCGCGCGCGACTTCCATGATGTGGTACGGGCCGACGACGTTGTTCGGCACCAGCTCGGTCAGGAAGTTGTCGCCGTTGCTCCCGCGCGGGTAGTGCGTGTCGTCCGGCGTGGCCGCGAGGTGAACGATGGCCTTCACACCAACCGCCTCGTACCCGAGCGCGCGGTAATCGGTCAGGCT
>SXHE01000053.1 GCA_005773755.1 Planctomycetia bacterium | reverse complement strand
GGAATGGTTCAGGGTCGCGTATCCGGATAAGGCCAGGCCGCTGCAGCAACTTCGCAAGAAGGATTACGAAGAGGCGAAAAAGCTCGCGACCAAAGAGGCGATTGAGATCGCCCGCGCGATCGACACCGCGATCCTTAAGAACCAGATCAAGAGTTTGGAGCGCGACCACAAGATCAAGACGGAGGACCGCGAGAAGGTGAAGACCGACCGCGACGCGCTCCAGAAGGTGATCGCACAGGGCGTCGGCGGCGGGTTGAACATCGAGGCCATGCGCAAGTCGCTCGTCCCGCAGCGCGAGACCCTCGACAAGATCAGCTCCCTGGTCGCCCAGTTGCGCGTCGAGCGCACGCTCGACGTGCGGGTGAGCCAGCGCGGGGACGTCGAGAAGGTGCCCTACACCAACCAGAACAAGAAGATCGCGCTGTCCTCCGTCGGCGGGCTGTCGGCGCTCCTCGGCGTCATCCTGCTGGTCTCGTTCCTTGAATGGCGCACCCGCCGCGTCGATGGCGTCGATCAGGTCGTCACCGAATTGGGGATGCGGGTGATCGGCACGGTGCCGGCGTTCCCGAACCGCGCCAACCTCAAGGCCGCTGTCGAAGCCGGTGGCGCGAACTGGCGGTTCGTCCTCAACGAGTCCATCAACTCCACCCGCACCATGCTGCTGCACGCCGCCCGCACGCAGTCGATGCAGGTGGTCATGGTCACCAGCGCCACCCAGGGCGAGGGCAAGACCTCCCTCACCAGCCAGCTCGCCACCAGCATGGCGACCGCCGGGATGCGCATCCTCATCGTGGACTGCGACCTGCGCAACCCCTCGATCCAGAAGCTGTTCGAGATCCCGCTGGGGCCGGGCGTCTCGGAGGTGCTGCGCCAGGAAGTGGACGTGAGCGACGCGGTGCAGGCGACCGCGGTGCCCAACCTGTGGGTGATCCCCGCCGGCCAGTGCTCCAACGCCACCATCGCCGCGCTCGCGCAAGGGCACCCGATGGAAACGCTGTTCAACCGGCTCCGCGGTCAGTTCGACTTCATCATCGTGGATAGCTGCCCGGTGCTGCCGGTCGCCGACGCCCTGCTGATCGGCCAGCACGTCGATGGCGTCGTGTTCTCGATCATGCAGGACGTGAGCCAACTGCCGAAGGTGATGACCGCGAGCCAGAAGATGGCCCAGTTGAACATCACGCTGGTCGGCGCGGTGGTCAACGGCATCAAGCAGGACGTGTACTCCTACGGCTACAACTACGTGAAGCAACTGCCCGCATGACACCGCGCGCCACCAGTCGCCCCGACTCCGCCACCCGCGCGACGCGCGGGGTCAAGTCGGCGCGCGTGCGGTGGACGGTGATCGGGCTGGCCGCGGCCGGCCTGATCGGGGCCGCGGTGCTGGAGCGCCAGTTCTCCGGCACCAAGTCCGGCGACATTCAGGCCGCCGCCGCCAAACTGGATGCCGTGCCGAAAGAGTTCGGCGACTGGACCAGCGTCGAGAACCCCATCGACGACAAGCAGTTGCGCGTGGCCGAGGCCGCCGGGCACGTGTCGCGAACCTACACGAACCGCAAGAACAACGCGCGACTGAGCGTACTGCTCCTGTGCGGACCGACCGGCCCGATCGGGGCGCACGAGCCGAAGTACTGCTACGGCGGCAACGGCTTCGACATGAAAGACCAGCCGGAGCGGAAGACCGTCGGGCTGCCGGACAAAACGACCCCGACCTACTGGTCGGTGGTGTTCGAGAAGAAGTCCGATCCGAGCCAGGTTCCGCTGCGGGTGTGCTGGGCCTGGGGAACCGACGGCGACTGGCAGGCCGCGACCGACCCGCGCACCGACTACGCGCTGAAACGTGCGCTATACAAACTGTATGTGAGCCGGCACGAGCCGCGGACGCCCAACGGCCAGCCGCTGCCCGGCGCGGACCCGATTCCGATGTTCCTGACCGAGTTCTTGCCCGAAGTGAAGCAGGCCCTGGCCCCCTGACTTCTGTAGCCGGCCTCAGTGAGGCCGGAGCTACGCGAGCCATACAGCACCGGGGTCAATGACCCCGGCTACAGTAAGAATGACGCCCCCGCCCGCGCGACCGGACCGCGCGGGCCGCGCCCGAACGAACGACTTCGACGACCCGAAGCCTGAGAATGGACCCCGCATGAGTGCCGCGCCGACGTTATCGCCGACGCCGACCGATCCGCCCGCCGCGCCCCCCGAGCGCGAGCCGTGGCCGGAGATCGATTGCCTCGCCGCCGACACGGTCATCGACCTGCCGAACAACCTCGGCTGGTACGCCGCGGCCAAGACCGCGTTCGACTACTGCGCCGCGCTCGCGGTGCTCCCGTTCGCGCTCGTCGTGATCGCGCTCGCCGCAATCGCGGTGAAACTCACGTCGCCCGGCCCGGTGTTCTACACCCAGACCCGCGTCGGGCTGAACGGCCGCAAGTACAAGATCATCAAGATCCGCAGTATGCGGACCAACGTGGAAACCGTGTCCGGCATCCAGTGGTCGCAGAGGGGCGACAGCCGCACCACGCGGGTCGGCCGGTTCCTCCGGGCCTCGCACATCGACGAACTGCCGCAACTGTTCAACGTGCTGATGGGCCAGATGAGCCTCGTCGGTCCGCGCCCGGAGCGCCCGGAAGTGATCCAGGCGAAGGGGCTGAACCAGCTCGTGCCCGGCTACCGGCACCGGCTCCGCGTCAAACCCGGCGTGACCGGCCTGGCCCAGTGCCAACTGCCCGCCGACAGCGACGTGACCAGCGTGCGGTACAAGGTCGTCTACGACCTGTACTACGTCGAGAACCAGAGCCTGATGCTCGACCTGCGGCTGATCGCGGCCACGCTGTTCCGCGCGGTCGGGGCCGGGCCGAAGACCCTGCGCCGGCTGTTCCTGCTGCCCACCCGCCGCAAGGTCGCCGACGCCTTCTACGCCAACATCGTCCTACCCACCGACGGCGCGCCCGTCCCCGCGCTCCAGCCCGCGTAACGGCGACCGCGCATCACGCTTTCTAATCCCGAAGGGCTGGGGTAGCATGGTCCGGGCTTACCGGACTCTGCCCCTGGCCTTTCTCCTTTTCCGAATGCGGGTTCCCACCATGCGCGCCCTGCCCCTCTCCCTGACGCTTCTCGTTCTAGTTCCGGCCGCGCGCGGCGCGGACACCTGGCAACCGGTCGCGATCCAGCTTCTCGCGAAAGAGAAGACCGGGTTCGGCGGGCTGACCGGCGTTGTGGTCGACCGCGCCACCGGCACGCTGTATGTGTGTCTGAGCGACGCGGGCATCTTCCGTTCGGACGATCAGGGCAAGACGTGGGCCCGTTACGGCAGGGGCGGCAAGGACGCGACGAAGGGCCGCACCGAGACGCCCGGGTGCTTCCAACTCGACCCCACGGGCAAGACCAAACAGTTCCTCATGGCGACCGTGTACGGCGGGCCGACGGTCATCGGTTCCACCGACCCGGACTTGGCTTGGCGCGCCGTGGACAAGAAGTGCCAACACGTCGACTGGTGCGCGGTCGATTGGGCCGACGAGAACATGACGTTCATGCTCGCCTTCAAGCACGAGGCGAACGGGCTGCTTCTCCGCTCACTCGACGGCGGCAAGAGCTTCGACGAGGTCGGCAAGGGCTACGGGTTCGGGGCGTGGGTGTTCGACGAGAAGACCGCCGTTGTCGCCGTCGCGAAGGGGCCGGAGAAGGTCGCGCGCGACGGGTACATCGTCCGCACCACCGACGGCGGCAAGACCTTCAAGCCCGTCTCCAAGTCGGTCCCCGTGTGCCTGCCGAAGCCACAGGGCGACGCGCTGTACTGGTTGTGTCAGGGCGAACTGGTGCGCGGCACGGACAAGGGCGCGAAGTGGGAGAAGGTGTGCGATGTGAAGGACGCCCGCTACGGCCCGATCTTCGGCACGGACGCGAAGACCCTGTTCGTGCTCACCAGCGCCGGCGTGATCGAGAGCACCGACGGCGGCGTGACCTGGGGCAAGCCGCTCGCGGTGCCAAAGGAGCTGAAGGGCGTGAACGGGCTGACGTGGCTCGAATACGACCCGAAGAACGACGCGCTCTATGTGATGAAGATGGGTACCGACCTCTACAAGCTGTCGCGCGCGAAGTAGGCGTCGGCTCAGGCCGCGGTCGCAGACCGCGCGCGAGTCGCGCGGCCTTTCCTCGTGCATCCGCGCACGTCGTCGGCTACACTCCGCACTTCATTCCTACTCGCTGCTCGCCCGGTCTCCGAGTCCGCCATGCCCCAACGCTACGTCATCGTTGCCGTCACCGCGCTCGCGGCCCTGTGGATGTACATCGACCGGGTGTGCTTCTCCACGCTCGCCACGCCCATGAAGACAGAACTGCTGCTCCCGCACGCGCCCGACCCGTCGGAGCTGGACGAGCCGACCCCGCGCGAGGTGCGGGCGGCGCTCGAGCGGAAGCACAACGGGACGCCGCCCGACGGGGCCGCGCTCACCGCGGAAGAGGTAGCCGCGGCCAAGCGGAAGAAGTGGGTCGACGACAAGATGAGCTACGCGCTGGGGGCGTTCTTCCTCACCTACGCGCTGTTCCAGATCCCGATGGGCAACCTGGCCGACCGGTTCGGTGCGCGGAAGGTGCTCGCGCTGTCCATCGCCGCGTGGTCGGTGGTGACGATGCTCACCGGGTTCGTGATGGGGGCGCTGGCGCTGCTGGCGATCCGGCTCCTGCTGGGTATCACAGAAGCCGGGGCGTATCCGGCGGCAGCCGGCCTTGTGAAGCGGTGGGCGCGGCCGGAGGAGCGCGGCCGGTGTAGTTCCATCGTGGCGCTCGGCGGGCGCATCGGCGGAGCCATCGCCCCGTACATCACCGCGTTCCTCGCGACGGCACTGGTGGGCGTCGCGCTGGTCGAGTGGGTCATCACGCCCGCGGCCGTGCCGCCGGGGCCGGACGGTAAAGCGCCGCCGAACTGGCGCGGCGTGTTCGTCGTGTACGGCTTCTGCGGGCTGGTCGTCGCCGGGCTGTTCTGGCTCGTCGTGCGCGACAACCCGCCGGCCCCGGTCGCGCCGGCCGCGCCCCCGCCCCCGGAACCCGCGGCGCAGAGCGCGCCAGACGGGGCGAAGGAACCCGAACTCACGATGATCCAGCGCATCGGACTGCTGGCCCGCACGCGGAACATGTGGCTGTTCGGCGGGGTGCAGTTCGGCGTCAACCTGGGCTGGGCGTTCCTCGTCACGCTGCTGCCCACGTACCTGAACGACGTGTTCCGCACCCCGCTCGGCGAGGTCGGACAGATGCAGTCCGTCGCCCTCACCATCGGCATCCTGGGGATGATCTTCGGCGGCGTGTTCACCGACGTGATGCGGAAGAAGCTCGGTCCGAAGCTGGGCCGATCAGTTCCCATCGCCGTCACGCTCAGCATGTGTTCGGTCGCGTTCCTGCTGGTGCCGACGCTGCCCAGCGCGTGGGCGGTCGTCATCGCGCTGGGCGTGATGGCCTTCTTCGTGGACATGCACAACCCGTCGATCTGGTCGTTCGCTCAGGACGTGGGCGGGAAGAACGTGGGCGCGGCGCTGGGCTGGGGGAACATGTGGGGCAACCTGGGGGCCGCGGTGTCGGCGGTGGTGCTGAACAAGATCCAGCTCGCGGCCGGGTGGAACGCGGCGTTCGTGTGCTGCGCGATCGCGTTCGGGTGCTCCGCCCTATGTGGGCTGATGCTCGACGCGACCAAGCCTGTGGACGAGCCTACTTCCCCAGCAGTTTGATGACGGCCCCGACACCCATCAGGCACAGGAGCACGATGCCGACGAGGAGGGCCGCGGTCATCCACAGGGGCACCGGTTCGCCGTGGCCCGGTGGCTTGACCCGGTACGGCTCCGGGCCGGTGTCCAACTCCACCGGGATCGTGTCGCCGTTCGCCACTTCGTCGGTGAGCTGCGCCCACGGCGACAACTCGACGACCGCGTGAGCGCCCGAGGGCGGCGCGGTGCGGCCGGTCAGGTAGCCGCTGTCGTAGCCGGGGTTCACCGGGTACGCGGGCATGTCGAAGCTGACCACATCGTCCATCCCGATCGCGACCGGCACGCACGCGGCGTCGAGTCGGATCAGCAGTTCGGCGGCGCTGGGGAACCGCGCGGTCGGGTTCGGCGCGAGCAACCGGTGAACGATCGCGGCCACCTCGTGCGGCACATCGGGCCGCGCCTGCGCGACGGGTACGGGGACCGCGCCCGGGGCGCGCCCGGTCAGCAGGAAGTAGAACACGCAACCGAGCGAATAGAGATCGCCGCGCGGATCGACCGCGCCGCGGCGCACCTCGGGGGCCGCGAACGCGCTCGTACCGGCCGGCGGCTTCGGGATGCCGAAGTCCGCGATCTTCACCATCAGCGGGGCCGACGGCGTGGGCCGCGCGACCAACAGATTCGCCGGCTTGATGTCGCGGTGAACCATCCCCTTTTCGTGCGCGTGGTGAATCCCGGCCGCGGTCTGGCGCACGAACTCGCACGCCTCGGCCACCGGCAGCGGGCCTCGTGCGCGCACGAGTGCGTCGAGGTTCGGGCCGTCCACGAACTCCAACACCACGGAGACCCGGTCGTGCAGTTCGTTCGCGTCGTATGCCGTGACGATGTTCGGGTGCGCCAGCTTGCCGGCCGCGCGCACCTCGCGCTGGAACACCTCGCGGTCGGCCGGGGTGCGGGTCAGGTCGGACGACAGCACCTTGATCGCGACGGGCCGGTTCATGGTCCGGTGTTTGGCCTTGTACACGCGGCTCATCGACCCGCGGCCGACCTGATCGAGAAGGATGTAGTGGCCGAGCAAGAAGCCGTCGGTGCGGCCGGCGAGCAGGCGGTCGGCCTGGAACCGGGTGAGCAGCCCGGCCCCGACCAGCGCGGACGCGGCGCTCGCGGACGAACCGGTAGGAGTAAGGGTGTGAGCTTTGTTCAGTTGGGTGGGTGTGAGCAGACCCGTTGCGCGCACCGCGTCGAGAAACGCGGCGGAGTCCGGCGGCGCGGTTGTAACGGGGGCGGGCATTGGCGACGTACCGTGTCGGCGAGAGCGGGTCCGGCCGCGACTTCCTGGCGCGTATTCTGATGATCGGACCACGGACACCACTCCAACAGTAGGTGACGATTCCGCGCCGCGCCGCCGGTTCCGCCGGAAATCATCGTGCCCACACATCCGACGAGCGACCGCCGCAGTTCGACGTAACGACTGGGTAACGCTTCCTCCCCACCAGAGTTCAGACGCGGCGCGAAACGCCCAGTCGCTTGCGACCCGCCGGCGCTCGTGGTATCGTCACGCGCACATCATTTGTTCTCGCCCGGTCCCGCGCCACGAGCTTCGCATGGGCCACTCGTACTACCGCCGCCCGCCGGCCGCCGCGTCGCTCGGGATGACCCGCCTCCTGATCGGGCTGGGAGTCCTCGGTCTGCTCGTCGTCGCCGGCATCATCATCTACCAACTCACGAAGGACACGACGACGAAGCAAACGGTCGCCGACAACGACACGACTTACACGAAGCCGAAGTCGAAGGAGAAACCGAAGACGCCCGAGGACAACGACGCGACGTACAGACTGCCCATACCAAAGCAGGAACCGCCTGTGCCGCCGGAACCGCCCCGGCCTCCGAAATCGGTTGATCCCGAAGTCGGCGACTGGGCCGAATACCGCAACCTCCAGAACGGTGCCGTGAAGTCAACGGAGAAGGTCACGATTGTTGCGCACGAGGGCGTGAACTATCGCATCCGAATCGAGCTGGTCTTCAACGGCAAGGCGCGCCCGGCGGTCGAGTTGCTTCAACCGACCAACAAAGCGTTGAAGCAGAAGGAGCTACCGACCGTCGGCACGGTGAACAAAACCACGACGACACTGCTCGCGCAGGGGAACGCGAACGTCCGCATGAACGGTGAGGCGGTCGCGTGCCGAACGTCCCACTTCCGCGACACGCAGTCGTTCACGCTCGACGGCAAGGGCGAACTGGTGAACGAGTCGCTCTACTGGTTCTGCCCACAAGTGCCGTTCGGCGGGTTCGTCCGCGAGGAACGTAACACGATCATCTTCAACGGCAAGCCGACCACCGTAACCGTCACGGAACTCGTGCGGTACAGCCGCGGTGGGAAGGTCGTCACGGTCGAACCGCCGCCCCGCCCGACGACACCCGGTGGCACGCTGGTGGAACGCACCAAGTGGGTTCACGACAAGGGGCTCTTCGAGATGGTGCGCCCGGGCGAATGGGAAGAAACCGCCCCGAACGGTGCCCGCAACAAGTTCAAGGAGAGCACCCGCACCCCGCAGTACGTCGAACTGGATGACGTGAAGGGCGCGTCGCGGGTGCGCCTGTACGCCGACCGGTGCGACGTGTCGTTCCGCCCGTTTACGGAGACGCGCACGTTCTACCGGGGGAAGTGGGAGAAGTGACCTCTTCGTTCCCCCGACGGTTTTCCTCTCGCCCGGCGGGTCGCGCTAGTTTATGCTAATGGCTGTTCACACCGAACCGCGTTAGCCTCCCCCACCGACGGGCGCTCCGGCCCGGCTCGCCGTACTCGCGAGGTCTTCACGATGCAGGCTCCCACGACACGAACACGCTTCACACCGACCGCCCTCGCGCGCGGGTTCGGCCTCCTGCTCGCGGTTCTCGCGACCGCTTCGCCGGCACTCGCCGCGCCGCCCACGGACGCCGGCGAGCGCAAGGCCGTCGTCGGCCAGCCGACCGCGGTGGACGTGGTGCCCGCGACCGTCACTCTTTCTGGCGTGCGCGATTCGCGTCAGCTCGTCGTGAGCGGCAAGTACGCCGACGGCACCGCGCGCGACCTGACCGCCGTTGTCGAGGCGAAGGTCGAACCGGCCGGCATCGTCGAGTTG
>SXHE01000562.1 GCA_005773755.1 Planctomycetia bacterium | reverse complement strand
CCCCCGCCGGCCGTTCGCCGATCACGACACCGGCTCCCACTTCGGCTTGTCCTTCGGCACTTCGCGCGAGGTGGGCGGCACCTTGTACAGCGCGCTGTTGTACGCGGCGCGCATCTCGCCGGTGGCCGGGTCCATGCGGAACGACACGAACGGCCCCTTCGGGTTCCCGCCCGGCAGCGGCACAAACCACGCCGATTGCCGCATGTAGTGGTCGCCGCTGGGACTCTGCTGGGCGGCCCGCGACCGCGACAGCCCGAACTCGCGCCGCTCGCCGGTGCGCAGGTCGAACACCGCCGCGTCGTCGGTCTTGTCCTTTGCCACGAACGCGAGCACGAACGGCGGGTGCAGTTCGATGCGTTGTGTGCCCTTCGGCAGCGCGAACTGCTCCGCTTTCGTCTTGCCGTCGAGTGCGCGGCGGGCGATCACATCCGAACCGCGGGTCCAGTACGCGTGTGTGTCGTCGGCGGCTTCGACGCTAGCGTTCGCCTCGCGCCACAGCACCTTCTCGTTCCGCACGTCCCACACCTCGATGCCGCGATCCGGGAAGCCGGGGCGCGCGGCGTTCGGCACCTGCCCGTCGTACACGAGTTTTTCGCCGCGCGAGTGGAGGTTGCCGTGCCCGAAATCGAGCGTGAAGCCGTCCGCGCCGTGGGCGAACCACCTGCGCAGCACCTTCGCGTCGCCGAGTTCGCCCAGCCGCCGGTTGATGGGGAACAGCACGATCTCGTGGTGATACTTGTTGTCGGCATAGAGTTCGCCGTAGCAGAGCAGTCCTTCAGCGGTGAGCCGCTTCGCCGCCCAGCGCACCTTGTCTTTGGGCAGCGGCAGCGGCTTGTGGTCCGGCAGGTGGATCGTGTCCGCGTTGGCGAACCAGCCGGTCACGACCGCCCCGCCGGGGCCGAGGTCGCCCATCAGCCAACCGGTGCTGACGCGGCGGTCGAGGATGCGCGGTTCCTTGTCGCCGAGCTTGTAGCGGTACAGCGTGTAGGTGAACGACTGCGCGCGATTCTGTTCGGTGCCCTTGACGATCTCCGCGCCGATGCCCGCGGTGTAGCCGTCTTGGGCGAACAGGAAGCCGTGCGCGTACTTCGTTTCGGTGAGTTTCTCCCACGCTTTAGGCGCTTCGGGCGTGGCGTCGGCCGCGACCGCGGCGAGCGCGAGAACCGCGAGCGTCTGGTACATGGTCCGCCCTCCAGTGTGTGCGCCGAGCATACACGGTGCGAAGTAACGCGCGCGTAACGGTCTCACGCCAGCGGCCAGCGGTCGCCGGTCTTCGCACCTTCCGGGGCGGGCGTGTTCATGTAGTACGCCCACACCTCGGCGTGACCGGGCACCTCGATCCGCTCGCGCACGAACGGTCCCGGCACCTCCTCGAAGGCGTCCAGTTCCGCGAGGCCGCGCGCGTCCACCGCGAACAGCTCGCCGCAGACGGCGAGGCCGTTTTCGGCATCGTGAACCAACCCCGGATGCGCGCCGAGATCGATGACGCGATACCGCGGCGCGGTCGTCGCTTCACCGACGAACTCCTGCCCCGCCATGCGGAAGAAGTTTCGCCCGCCGCGCTTCAACGTGCCGTACACGAACAGGATTGTTTTTGCCATGAGCGGGTCTCGCGGTACACTGCGGCAACCTCCCCCACATCATACCGACGCACCGCCATGAACGAACCCGTCTCCCGCCGTACCGCACTGAAAGCCGGGGCCGTGCTCCCCTTTACGCCGCGCGTGGCCCGCGCCGCGCAGCCCAACGCGAAGGTGCCCGAAGGCTACGCCGAGCAACTCAGCTACGCGCCCGGCGACGAGGTGAAGCTTCACATCTCGTCCACCAGGTGCGATCTGGAAGTGTTTCGCGCGGGGCCGGAGCGCAAGAGCGTGTGGAAGCGGGCCGGCGTGAACGCGGGCGTTCACGAGGTTCCGCG
The DNA here is from genome assembly GCA_005773755.1 of Planctomycetia bacterium. GTDB lineage: Bacteria > Planctomycetota > Planctomycetia > Gemmatales > Gemmataceae > Gemmata. Next base: position 959 of record SXHE01000562.1, on the reverse strand, counting down.
CGACGCCTCTTCGCACGGGTGCACGTGGCCGGTCGGTGCGACGCTGAAGGTCGGGGCCGACTGGCCCAGCGGCTACTACGAGTGCCGCATGACCACACAGCCGCCGGGCCAGAAGGAAGCCACCGGCACGCTGTTCTTCGTCGTGCGCCCCAACGCGCCGGGTAAGAACGCGAAGGTACTCATCCAGCTCGCGACCAACACCTACAACGCGTACACGAACTGGGGCGGCTACAGCCTGTACTCCTACAACGGCCGCCACAAGGTCCAGGGCCGGCGCGTCTCGTTCGACCGCCCGCAGCAGTCGCAGTTCAACCGCTGGGAACTGCCCTTCATCCAGTGGGCCGAGAAGAACGGGTACGCGCTCGACTACTGCGTAAACTCGGACCTGGAGTTCCGCCCGGAGTTGCTTAAGCACTACAAGCTCGTGCTGAGCGTGGGGCACGACGAGTACTGGTCCGCGCCGATGCGCGACAACCTGGAGAAGTACATCGGCAACGGCGGGAACGTTGCGTTCTTCAGCGGCAACACCTGCTGCTGGCAGGTGCGCAGCGAAGAGAAGGGTAGGGCGCTGGCGTGCTGGAAGCAGAACTTCGGCGACGATCCGATCTACAAGACGACCGACCACAAGCTGCTCACGTCGCTGTGGAGTCACTACCTCGTGAACCGGCCGGAGAACGCGCTCACCGGGGTCGGGTTCCTGTGGGGCGGCTACCACCGCAGTCACGGGCAGTTCATGGACGGCAGCGGCGCGTACACCGCGCACCGCCCCGACCACTGGCTCTTCGCGGGCACGAACCTGAAGCGCGGTGACACCTTCGGCGCGAAGCTGCCCGACTACAAGACGGTCGGCTACGAGTGCGACGGCTGCGAACTCGCCTGGAAGGACGGGCTGCCCTTCCCCACGCACACGGACGGCACGCCGAAGGGCTTCGAGGTGGTCGCGACCGCGCCGGCCCGCT
>SXHE01000561.1 GCA_005773755.1 Planctomycetia bacterium | reverse complement strand
GGCCCGACGGCCAGCACGCTTGGCGCATCTGCCGAAGGCCGCTTCGCAGACACGTTGAACGCGCTGGCAGTCGGGCCTCGCTCGCAAAGCCTCGCTCGACCGCGACCTACACTTTACCCAACACCAGATCGACGACCCAGCACCCGCGGACGTGAACCTGCGCCGTGTCGCGACAGTGGTTGAGGATGTCGTCGTTGGTGCAGCCGGCGTCTTGGAGCGCGTCCGCGAGTATCGGCATCCGGTCGAACGCGCGCTCGTCGTAGATGCCGCGCGCGAGTAGAAGCACGTCCGAGGTGCGCCACGCGGGATCGAACGCGACCGGCCGAAACGGGTTCCCGAAGATGTCGCGGATGAGCGGCGACACCTGCTGCATGTGAACAGAGTAAACCGCACGCGATGATGTCGCTTTGACGCCCAAAGCGGCGTGCCCGGCCGCGCACGCCGCAAGCAGTCTCGGAACCCGCCTCCACTGGTATGAGTCGCCTCTCAATACTTCACTGGCTGCGTCGCAAACGTACCGACCGAGGCCCCTGCCCGAACCGACAAACCGTGGTAGTTCACTCACCGCATCGCCAGCGACAACGAGTTCGCTCAGGCCTAAAGGCGTGTCTGCGTGCCGTTCAGCGATTTCAACCGCACATTGGAGAGCAGGCTGATCGAACAAGTGCCAGTGTTGACGGCAGCACGCGCACGCCAGCAGGCGCAACTTCCGATCGCCCGCATTTCCGTCGAGGAGGTTGAGCATCACTCGCGGATCGCCGCACCCAAGCCATTCCGCTTCGGTCACGGTTGCCCCCGCTGGCTTCGCCAATCGAGATAGATCGCTCGCCCGCTATCGGTATACCATCTCCGCCGTACCAGGAGGTTATCCCCATGCTCGAAGTTGCCGAGGCGCTTGCCGCTGTTCTTTCTCACGCGAAGCCGCTCAAGCCCGCGATTGCCGCGCTCACTACCGCGGCGCTGGGGCAGGTGCTCGCGGTCGACATCACCGCGGACCTCGACTCGCCGCCGTTCCCGAAGTCGCTGCGCGACGGGTACGCGGTGCGGTCCGCCGATTGTACGTCGCCCGGCGCGCAACTGAAGGTGGTCGAGGAGGTACCCGCGGGGAAGATGCCGACCGTGCCCGTCGGGGTCGGCGAAGCGAGCCGCATCTTCACCGGCGCGCCGATCCCCGACGGCGCGGACGCCGTCGTGATGCAAGAGGACGCCACCCGCGCCGGCGATGTGGTCACGATCACCGATAGCGCCGTGAAGGCGCGGCAGTGGGTGTTCGCGCAGGGCACCGAGATGAAGGCCGGGGCCGTGGTGCTGAAGGCCGGCACGCCGATCAACCCGGCCGCGTTCGGGGTGCTGGCAAGCGTCGGCAAGACCGCGGTGCCGGCGTTCCCGTTCCCGCGCGTCGGCGTCATCGCCACCGGCGACGAGCTGATCGAAGCGAACATGAAGCCGCGGCCGGGGCAGATTCGGAACTCCAACGGGCCGATGCTCACCGCGCTGACGGTTCGCGGCGGCGGGCTGCCGCGCTACCTCGGCATCGCCCGCGACGACCGCGCGATCACCCGGTCGCTGGTCGCGGAGGGGTTGGAGGTGTCCGACGTGGTGCTGCTGGCCGGCGGCGTGTCGGTCGGCGATTACGACGTGGTGCCGCAGGTGCTGGCCGACCTGGGCGTGACGACGCACTTCCGGCAGGTGCGCGTGAAACCGGGTAAGCCGCTGCTGTTCGGCACCGGGCCGAAGGGCCAACTTGTGTTCGGCTTGCCGGGCAACCCGGCGAGTGCGTTCGTCGGGTTCGAATTGTTCGTGCGCCCGGCGATCCGCATCCTGGGTGGACACGCACAGCCCGGTCCGCGCACAATCACGCTGCCGACGGCTGAGGGAATCGCCGAGAGCAACGACCGGCCGACGTACCGCCCGGCGCAGTTGTTACTGGGTGAAACCGGCTGGAGCGTGCGCGTGCTGCCGTGGAGCGGCGCGCCGGACCTGAGCGGCCTGCAACCGGCCGACGCGCTGGTCGCGCTGCCCGCCGGCGACACCCGCGCCGACGCCGGCACGCCGGTCAGTGTGGTGCTGCTGTAGGCGAACAGCCGGTGTCAGCCGGCCGGTGATTGTGTATCGCCATCACCAGCCGGCTGACACCGGCCGTTCCCCTTCGGAAGGAGTCCGCGTGAAGGCTCGCGTGTTTGCGCCCGCGGTCGCGTCCGCTGTGCTCCTGTGGGCGGCGTTCTTCCCGCTGAACCTGGGGCCGCTCGGCTTCGTCGCGCTCGTGCCGTGGCTGGCGCTGGTGCGCGCCCCGGTGTCGAACAAGCGGCGGTACTTCGCCGCTTACGTCGGCGGGTTCACCTTCTTCTTGCTGGCGACCAAGTGGGTCCGCGTCGCGCACCCGATGATGGTCATGTCGTGGATCGGCTTCGCGGTGGTGATGCCGCTGTTCTGGCTGGTCGCGCTCGCGCTGCTGCGCAAGCTGGACGTGCTGAAGGTGCCGCTGGCGGTCGCGGTGCCGGTGGCGTGGGTCGCGCTCGAGTACTGCCGGGCGCACTTCCCCACCGGCTTCCCGTTCATGAAGCCCCTCGGCGCGTACCAACTGATCGGCTTCGGCTGGTACGTCCTCGGCTACACCCAACACGAGTTCCTCGCGCTGATCCAGATCGCCGACCTGGGCGGCGTGTACGCGGTGTCGTTCGTGGTCGGCGCGATGAACGGCGCGGTCGCGGATGTGGTGTTGAGGCTGGGCGCGGTGCGGCGCTGGCTGAGGTGGGAAGAACCTAACCCCCCAACCCCCTTCCCTAAGAGGG
>SXHE01000052.1 GCA_005773755.1 Planctomycetia bacterium | reverse complement strand
GTGGCCGGTGGACGTGGAGGTGTTCGCGAAACACAACCGCGGCGCTCCCGGGGACGCGGACATCAACTTCGACATCCTGTACACGTCGGGCATCGAGTTCACCCAGTACCGCCCGGACTACTTCGACGCGGCCCACCACGACCAGTTCCTCCGGCACCTCGCCCCGGCCGGGTGGGTGGTGGACGCGCTCTTCGGCAACGGCCTCAGCCGCGCGCTTGGCACACCGTTCGACTGGCTCGTGAGCGCGATGAACGATTCCGGCAAACCGGTGTTCGCGGTGGACATTCCTTCCGGCCTCGACTGCGACACCGGTGAACCGCTCGGTCCGACCGTGCGGGCCGCTCACACCGCGACCTTCGTGGCCGCGAAACGCGGCTTCCTCAGCCCGGCCTCGAAGCCGTGGACCGGCGAAGTGCATGTGATCGACATTGGCGCGCCGCGCGTGCTGGTGGAGGAATACCGGGCACGGCAGTGACCGCCTCACGCGCCCGCGCTCAACACCGTGACCGTTCCACGTCCGCCATCGACGCGAACCACCTGCCCCGTTTTCAGGTGTTGGGTCACGTTGGGTAGGCCAGCGACCGCGGGCAGGCCGAACTCGCGCGCCACAATCGCGCCGTGGGACAACACGCCGCCGGTCTCCATCACCAGCGCCTTCGCGTGAACGAACAGCGGCACCCACGCCGGATCGGTCGAAGGGCACACCAGCACATACCCGCCCTCCGGCGGAGCGGCGGTCGGTTCGGTCAGCACCAGTGCCGGCCCTTCGGCCACGCCCGCGGAGAGCGCAACGCCTTCGAGTTTGTCGCCGCCGGGTGGAATCGGCAGCGGGCGGCCGATGATGTCCAGGTCGTCGCTGAACAGCACCGGTGGCACTTCGAGCGACAGTTCCGTTTGCCGCTTCTTGCGCGCGATTGCGACCTTCGCGCTCAGGTCTTTGCCCGCGATCAGGTCCGGCAGGTCCGGGGGCGTGAGGAACCAGATGCCGCCGTTCAGCCCGAACCGACGGTCCAGTTCGACGAGCGCCCGGCGGATCACCGCGTAGCCCATCAGCAGGTAGTGCTTGCCCGCTTCGCGCAGGCCGAGGTAAGTGCGGAGCCGCGAGACCTTCGCCTTGAGTTGGTCGCGGAACGGCCCGCCGAGCTTCGCTTCGTCCGCGATCTTATCCACATCCACCGCGGTTGAAGTGTGGGCGTGCCCCTTCGCCCCGCGAACGAGCTTGTCGAGTTCGTGCGGGGCCTCGCTCCAGCGCGGCTGCGCGAGTTCCATTTCGTTCGTGCCACGATGCCCGAACTTCTCCAGGAACTCGGCGCGGGTGACGCGGCCCGACGCGAGATCGCGAACGTTGCCGGGCAGGTTCGCGGCCTCCGGCGGGGCCGCACCGAGGCTCAGCTCGCCCACCACGGCGCGGGCGCGCTCCTCGCCCAGCCGGGATTTGAGTGCGTCGAACACCTCGTTCCAGGCGAAGTCCGCGAACACCGTTGGCTTGAGGCTCACGCGCGCGAACTCGACCAACGTGAGGTCGGTCCAGGCGCGAAGCTCGCTGAGCAGCGCCGCCGGTTCCAGCTTCGCCCAATCCTGCGCGAGTGCCTGCTGCGCGCGGGCCACGAACGCGGGCGCGGTCTCGCTCTCGAACTTCACCGCGAACGATTCGGACTGCTTTTTCGTCGTGCTCATCAGCTTCGTCAGCTTCAAGATCGTGCCGGGCAGCGTGAGCACGCCGAGGAAGCACCCCTTGCCCGCGAGCGGGTTGAGCGCGGGCTTGGGGTCGAGCGCCTTCCGCGGGTCTTGTTTGTACAGGCCCAGCGGGTACTCGAACGGCGGGCTGGCGAACTGCATCCGCGGCAGGCGCGACAGGTTCGCCATCGGCCGCCCGGCGACGAGGTCGAAGCCCGACTGCGAGCCGAGCGCCGGGTCCGGCTTCGCGCCGAGGTCGCGGTTCATTGCGCCGAATCCGCCGTCGGCCGCGAGCAACCGCTGCACGACGGCCCACGTCATCGGCGTCGGTTCGGGCAGCACCTCGCTCAGGTTGTACCGCACCCAGGCGGTGCCACGCGGGTCGGCCTTCGCCTTCAGGTCCGCGATTACCGCCAAGCGAATCTGTTCGCGCTCCGCGGCCCCGGCGACCGTGATCGGCCGCGCCTGTAGCAGGTGGAACGCGCCGCCGGCGTAGGCCCATTCGATGTCGCGGGCGTCGCCATAGAACGCTTCGACCTTGCGGCCCAGTTCGACGAGTTGTGACAACGCGGTGTCACTCAGGCAGAACAGCCGCTGCTGTTCGGCGGGAACGTGCGACTCCGCGCCGCCGTCGACGCGGACCGCCTTCGAGCCGAGCTCGCGGGTCAGCACCGCGCCGGAGTCGCGGTCGAGCGTGAACCGGTCCGGCTGAACGCGCCCGGACACGACGACTTCGCCCAACCCCCACGACACCTCCGCGAGCATCCGCCGGCCGTCGGCGTCGAGCGGGTCGCGCGTGAACAGCACGCCCGCGGCTTCGGCCGGCACGAGCTTCTGCACGACGACCGCCATCGCGAGGCCGGCGGCGTCCACGTTCTGCTTCTCGCGATACGCGACCGCGCGCGCGGTGAACAGCGAGCGCCAACAGCGCTCGAGCGCGTCGATCAGCGCGTCGTGCCCTTGCACGCCGGGGATCGTTTCCTGCTGGCCGGCGAAGCTCGTGTCGGCCGCGTCTTCGGCGGTGGCACTGGACCGAACCGCGACCAACCCGCCGAGGGTGTCGTAGGCTTTGGCAATCGCGCGCGCGAACGCGGCGTCGGAACGAACGCCGCGCTCGACGAGCCGGCGGTACGCCTGCGTGGTGACGACGAACCCTGATGGCACCGGCAGGCCGGCGCGCGCGGTCTTGCCGAGGCTCAGTCCCTTCCCGCCCACCTGTGGCGCGACCGCGTCGTCGATCTCGTCGAGGAACAGAATGTCCGGCATGTTACTTCGCCTTCTTTTTCAGCAGGCCCGCTTCGTCGAGCAACGACCACAACTGTTCCCATACGGCATCCGGCGGCAGGCCGGCGGTGCCGTTCGCGGCCCAGTGGCGCGCGGCGTCCGCGAGGCACTGGAGCGCGTCGGCCCGCACCGCGGCATCCGTGACGCTCGCCTTCGGCTTCGCCAGCGCACGCGCCGGGGCTTCGGGCGAAGCCGCAAGCGGCTCCACAATTGGGGGCGCGCCGCGCTTGCGCGGCTTGCCATCGAGGGCGTCGTTGCCGATCTGGTCGGCGCGCTTGTTCTGCTCGCGGCGAACGTGCGCCAGTGTCACCTTTGCGAACCGCTCGCGCAGCGCGCGCGCCTCCTCGTACAGCGGGCGCAGGTCTTCGTTCTTCACCTTGTACTCGCCGTTCATCTGCTTCACCATCAGCTCGCTGTCGCTGAACACCGCGAGCGCGGTCACGCCGAGTTCGGCCGCGAGCGTCAGCCCCTCGACGAGCGCCGTGTACTCCGCGACGTTATTGGACGCGGTGCCGATGGTGTCCGCTTCCTCGACCACCGGCAGGCCGGGGCGCGCGAGCACGACCGCGTACGCCGCCGGGCCGGGGTTGCCGCGCGAGGCCCCGTCGATGTGCATCGTCGCCGTGTCAGACATCGTCCCATCCGCCTTACAGTAGAATGCTCCCATTGTGCGGACGCGGACGCACCGCGGACAGCAGCGTTGCAAGGAGCGTATGAGCGAACACTGGCTGATTCTGGAAACGTCCGGGCGCGCGGCCCGCGTCGGGCTGGCGCGCGAGGCGAGTATCGTGCAGCGCGCGGAACTGGACGCGGCACGGCGACACGCGCGCGAACTGGTTCCGACCATCGACGCGATGCTGAGGGCCGAAGGGCTGCGCCCGACCGACCTGACGGGAGTGATGGCGGGCCGCGGGCCGGGCAGTTACACGGGCCTGCGCGTCGGGCTGGCGACCGCGAAGGCGCTCGCCTACGCCACCGGTATCGAGCTGCGCGCGGTGGACACGTTCGCCACCATCGCGGAGCAAGCCCCGGCCGCGGCGGAGCGTGTTTGGGTGATCGCGGACGCGCTTCAGGGGCAGGTGTATTCGCAGCGGTTCGACCGCACGCAAGCGAGTTGGGTGTCCGCGCAGGAACTTCGCGTCGGGGCTGCGGACGAGTGGTTGAACTGGCTTCCCGGCGGGGTCTACGTCAGCGGGCCGGGCTTGGCTGTCTACGGCGAACGGGTACCACATGACTGCATTCTCGTGGCCGAACCCGACCGCGAGGCCCGCCTCGAAAGTGTGCTCGCGGTCGGCCTCCGGTGCGCGCCGCTCGCGCGCGAGGAACTGTTCGCGCTGGAACCGCTGTACCTACGCGGCAGTTCGGCGGAAGAGAAAGCGAAGGCGAGCGGGTAACTACACAGCTTCGGGATCGATGCCCAACTCGAGGTGGCACGCGCGGCAGTGGAGTTCGGAACCCGCGCGCGG
>SXHE01000560.1 GCA_005773755.1 Planctomycetia bacterium | reverse complement strand
GATGCACATCCGTGACTTCGCGGAGCGCAAGGAGAAGTCCGAGGCGCACTGGGCCTCGGGGCTCGCGATCGCCGCCCGCCTGCGGGCTGCCGGCTTCCCGGTGGACATCGTGACTGGCGGCGGCACCGGCAGACGCCCAGCCCACGACCGCGCCGCCGCTGTCCTCCGCGACCGTGGCCGGGTGCTTCGCGCTGCGCTCCCGGAACCACGCCACGCGCTCGTCCACCGTTTCCAGTTCGATCTGGTAGGTGCAGGTGGAGTGCGTGACGTAGTAGTTGTAGATGTCGCGGATCGCGCCCAGGTCGGCCGCGGTCGCGAGGCGAACGGTGAACGTGGGCATGGGCAACTCCTTTGGTCGCGAAGCCGCGAGCGGCTTCACTCCGCGAACCCGTGCTGGCGGCGGTGGTAGGGGCCGTCGTAGTGCTGCGTGGACTTCGACGGCTCCAGTCGGCCGTCGCCGGCGACCAGTTTCACCCGCGCCAGCAGCGCGTCGGTCTCGTCCTTCGGCATCGGCTTGAAGTTGTCCGCGATGCCCACGTCCTGCATCAGCACTTTCATCGAATCGACGCCGACGACGAGCGAGGCGATGTCCTGCGACAGCGCGAACCGGATGCACTCGTCCGCGGTGGCCGCGCCGCCGGCGACGATCTTGCCGCCGGTTTCCATGTTCCCGCCGCCGAGCGACTTCATGCCGATCGCGGCGACGTTCTTCGCCCTCAGCGCCGGCATCACCTCGTGAATGCTGCTGCGGTAGAAGTAGTCGCACACGTTCACCGGTAACTGGCAGGTGTCGTAGTTGTCGTGCGTCGCGAGCATCTTGAGGAGGATGTGCGGGGCCTTGTGCCCGGTGAAGCCGAGGTAGCGGATCTTCCCGGCCTTCTGCGCCTCGAGCGCGACCGCGAGCGCGCCGCGCTCGACGATCCACTCCGGGTCGTTGTCGTAGTTGATCTCGTGGAACTGCCACAGATCGATCACGTCGGTTTTCAGCCGGCGCAGGCTGTCTTCAAGGTGCTGGCGCGAGTGCTCCGCGTCGCGCCCGCAGTTCTTGGTCATGAGGAACACTTTTTGCCGCCGCCCGCCGGTGGCGAGCGCCTTGCCCATGAGTTCCTCGCTGCGGCCCTCGTGATAGTCCCAGGCGTTGTCGAAGAACGTGACCCCGTGGTCGATGGCCGCGTGCATGATGCGTTCGGATTCGGCGTCGTCGTTGACGGAGCCGATGTGCCACCCGCCGAGGCAGATGATGGACACGTTCGCCCCGGTCTTGCCGAGCACGCGCGTGGGAATCGACATGGGAAAGGCTCCTGTGTGTTGGGGTAACTGCGAAGCCGCGAGCGGCTTCATCCCTTGCGCCAGGTCAGTTCGGCCTTGTCGCCGTGCTTGGCGTGTTTCGGGTCGAGCGCGCGCACTTCGAGCTTCACGCCCTTCTCGGTAAAGTGCGCGTCCACCCAGCCGCTCACTTCGGTCTTCGCGAACGGGTAGCCGATGGCCGGCAGGTTGATCAGGTGAATGCCGTCGCGCTCGGCCAGTCGCCAGGTGTGCGTGTGCCCGAACACGAACGCCTTGACCCAGGCGCGATCTTTGAGCACCGGCCAGAAGTCGGTCGTGTCCGCGATGCCGTTGGCCCGGCCGCTCTTGGGCGCGTCAAACTGCAACGGGTGATGCACGCACACCACCGCGGGCTTGGTCTTGCGCGCGTCCAGTTCCGCCGCCAGCCACTTCAACTGGGTCGCGCCCAGGATGCCGCCGACGGCGTTCTTCGGGTCGAACGAATCGAGCACGAACAGGTTCGCGCGCGGCATCTCGATCACCGTGACCTGCTTCCCCTCGACCGGCTTGTCCTTCGGGCGCAGCTTCTCCAACCCTTCTGCGAACCGCGTGAAGTTGTCGTGATTGCCCAACCCCAGGTGCAGCGGGACGCCGGCCGCGCGTACCGGTTCGACGAGCGCGGCGAACAGCTTGTACTCGGCCGCGGTACCGGTCTTGTGCGCGAGGTCGCCGTTGACGACCGCGCACGCGGGCCGCGGGGTCAACTTCGCCACCTCCGCGACCACCGCTTTCAAGCGGTCGGCCATGTTGCAGTCTTTGTCCTTCGCCTCTGTCGTCTCGCCGATGTGCGGGTCCGAGAGGAGCGCGACGCGGTGCGGGTCCGCGTCGGATTCGGCCGCGAGCGCAAAAGTCGGGCGGAGCGCGAGAACGCCCGCGGACACCAGGGCCGTGCGACGGGTCGGGAGCAGCGAAATGGGCACGGTGCACCTCGGCGCGGGGAGAACGAGTGATCGCTGTTCAGTGTACCGGCCCGGTGGGGACGAACTGTAGCGCGACGCGATTTTTTGTTCTACGGTAGATGGCTGACGACAGGCTCTGCATTCAAAGGTCGCCAATGGCCGCAAATCTCCTGGAACGGACCCCACAAACGGGGCGCTCGGCGCTCGCCTCACTCGGCAAGGTTGTCGTGACCGATCTGGACCGCGTGGACACGTACCCGACGCTGTCCGAAACGACGGTCCGCGTGTTGGAGATGGTGAACAAGGCCGACGTGTCGGTCGCGGAGGTGGCGCGGATCGTGCGCAACGACGGGGTGATCGCGGCGGCCGTGCTGCGGGTCGCCAACAGTTGCGCGATCCGCGGCGCGCGTGTGATCGAAGAAGTGCAACAAGCGGTGCTGCGGATGGGCCTGTCGGAGTGCTGCAAGCTGCTCAGCTCGATGGGCGTGAAGAACGTGTACAACCGGTGCGGGGCCGTGGTGCAGGAGCGGTGCGACACGATCCTGCGGCACTCGCTGTTCGTGGCCCGGCTCGCATCCGGGATCAGCAAGGACACGGGCGTCTCGTCGCCGGGGGTGGCGTTCACCGCCGGACTGCTCCACGACATCGGTCGCGTGGTGGCCGCGGTCAAGTGCCCGGACGCGCCGGGCCTGCGCGCGCTGCTGACCGGCGACGAACCGGAAGACGTGCTCGCGGTGGAGCGCGCGCACCTGGGCACCGACCACTGCACCATCGGCTCCGACTTCGCGACGCGGAACAAACTGCCGGAGAGCATGACGCGGGTGATCCGCGGTCACCACCGCCCCGCGGACGAAGACGCGCACCGCGAACTGGTCGCGCTGATCGCCGTCACCGAGCGGATCGCCAACCACGTGCAGCGGGTCCACAACATCACCGGGTACAACCTGGTGACGTGCCCGCACTTCCCGGTACTGTCGCGCGGCTGGCCCGCGGCCCGCGCCACCGCGTTCCACAAGGCGCTCTCGAACGCGGTCGTCGTCGCGATGCGCGAGACCCG
>SXHE01000559.1 GCA_005773755.1 Planctomycetia bacterium | reverse complement strand
GGCAAAGAAGAAGTAGCCGCGCGGTCGATGGCGAAGCCGGCGCACTCATACGGTTCCCAGGAATTAGCTGCCTTTGCGAGCCGCGACCGCGAGGGAGCGGTTAGCGTTACCCGCTCCCGCGCGGTCGCGGCTCGCGAGGTTGTTTATTCCTGGGGTGTGTATCACTCGTGCCGGCGTGAATGGGTTCCGATTCCCCGATCGGCCTCACTTCCCATCGATCAGTTTCAGCAGGCCGGCGCGGACCTTTGTGAACGCGGGGGCGTGGGTACGGACGGCGTCCCATTCGGGGGCGGTCAGGGAGTCCGCGTCGCGGAAGCCGGCGGCGATCGCGCGCTCCAGCGCGGCCACCGCTTGCGCCGCGTAGTCGTCCTTCACGTCCTTCGACAGGCGCGCGGCGGTGGTGGTGCCGGCGAACGTGCGGGCCGCCGCGAACAGGTCGTCCGCGAGCTTCGCCTCCTTCGCCAACAGGGTCGCGGCGCTCGCGGCCGTGGTGGGGTGATCGGCCCGAAGTTCGATGGTGGCGACCGTGCGCAGGGCCGGCACGCGAACCGCTTCCGGCGCGTCCAGCACGGCGTTGGGGTTCTTCAGCCCGGCTTCCACCGCGTCCACGTACGACTGCTGTTCGGCCGCGCGCTTCGCCACCGGGCCGAGCAGCGGGTCGGCGGGCGCGTTCGCCTGCTCCGCGGCCCGCTTGTACCAGTCGCGGGCCGTCGGCAGTTGGCGGATCTCGGTGCTGATGTCGCCGCACCGGAGCATGGCGAGCGCGAGCCGGCGGCGGTCGGACTTGGTCTTGGCGAACGCGGCAATCGCGGTCCACTGCTCCACGGCGGTCTTGGCCGCGGCCAGCGCGCGTTCGGAGTTGTTCTGCCGCGCGTAGAACCCGGCGAGCCGCTCCCACGCGGTCGCCTCATCTTCCTTCGCCTGCAAGTTGGCGGCGTCCACCTTCGACAGCGCCGCGCAGCGCTCTTGCGCGCTCTGCCACACGATCAGCGCGCCGGTGACGTGCCCGCCGTTCACCAGCACCTGCCCCCACTTGCCGAAGCCCAGGGCTACGTCGCGGCGGGCCTGCGCACTGTCCGGGTCGGCGTCGGAGAGCTGAACGAACAGCTCCGCGGCGCGGGTGGCGATCCCGTCCGCGCGGCCCGGTTGCCCGGCCGTGCAGTAGGTGTCGGCCAGCTTGAACAGGCCCATCGCGAGGTCGCGCTTCGCGGTCGCGGAGCCGGTGTCCTTCGCCGCGACCTCCTCACGAATCTTCACGCACTCGACCAGAGCGACGATCGCGTCGTTCATGTCGCCCTTCGCGACGAGGCCGTCGGCGCGGCGCTCCAGCCCGCGAGCCAGATCGAGCTTTGCTGTGGCGCTCTCGGCGTCGGTGCCGCGCAGGTGCCGCAGCACCCCCTCGGCCGCCGCGAACTCGGCCAGCGCCTCATCGGGCCGGTCCGCGGCGAGCAGCGCGTCGCCGTACCGCTCGCGGGCCTGCGCGTGGTCGCGCCGCGCGTCGGCCGAATCCTTGTCGTCCTTCTCCAGATGTTCGGCGAGTTCCTTACCGCGCTTGGCGTTGTTCACCGCGTCCGCGATGTCGCCGGTGCGCAACTGAACCTGTGAAACACGGCCGTACAGGGCCGCGAGATCGGCCCGCGCGCCGACGCTCTTCGGGTCTTCGGTCACGAGTTTCGTGAGCACCTCGGTGCCGGCGAGGTAGGACTGCCGGGCCGCGGTCATCTGGCCGCGCTCGAAGCTCACTTCGCCCAGCCGGGAGTGCGCGGCGGCCAGGTCGCGGGTCGCGTCCGTGCGGCCGACGAGTGCCTTCGCCAATTCCGTGCGCGCGGTGAGGGCGAGCTGTGCGTTGGCGAGCGCCTCCTTCGTGCGGCCGGTGCGCAGTTGAAGTACCGCGGTGGCGTCGAGGCTGGCGGCGAAGTCGCGCTTCAGCTCCGGGTCGGCGGGCTTCGCCTCGTGAAGGGCCTTGCGAGCGGCCAGCGCCGCGCCACTGTCGTCGAGCGCCTTGCCGGTTTCGCCCCGGTCCATCAGAATCTTGGAGCGCAGGTCGCGCGCGGCGGCGAGGTCGCCTTGCGCCTCGGTGTCGGCCTTGTCCTCCGCGAGCGCGATGAACATCTTCAGCGCGTCGTCGATCTTCGCGAGCGCGGTCTTGGTGTCACCGCCCGTGCGAAGGATGCCCGCGAGCCGGTGCAGCGAGCGGGCGAGGTCGCGGTCGGCGGCGCGCTTGTCCGCGGGCGTGCCGGCCTTCTGTGCCTCGTCGCGCACGTCGCCGGCGCGATCGACCGCAATCTGGAAGTTCTCACGGGCCTTCGCGGTCTCGCCGATGCGCTCGTACACGTCGCCCATCTGCCGGTACGCGGCCACCAGCGTGCGGTCCGCGCCGATCTTCCCCTCGCCGCCGCCCGCGACGAGCTGCTTCAGCCCCTCGGTCGCGCTCAGCAGCAGCGTCTTGCGCAGGTCCTGCGTCTGGGCGCGGTCGGCCATCTTCTTGTCGATGTCGGTGACGAGCACGTTGTACGCGCCCACGGCCTTCTCGTACCGCTCGCGGGCCACGTTGCGGGCGGCGACCGCCTGCTTGCGCTGTTCGTCGGTCAGCTTCTCTTGTGCGACCACTTTGTCGCGCTGCTTCTGCACATCGACAAGCGCGAGCGCGGTCTTCTTCTCCTGCTCGATCACCTTGTCGCGCTCGGCCGCTGTCTTCTCCTGCTCCGCGCGGGTCTGCTTCTCGCCCTGCTGGTACACCACCGCGATGCCGACCGCCGCGATCACGCCGGCGAGCAACAGCGACACGGCGGCGGCCACGCGCGCCGGGTGCCGGCGCGCCCACCGCGCCAGCCGCGCCAGGACCGGGTCGCGGTAGCACGAAACCGGCTCGTCGGACAGCCAGCGCTCCACGTCCGCGGCCAGATCGAGCGCGGTCGCGTAGCGGTCTTCTTGCCGAAGCGCCATCGCCTTGCGCGCGATGGCGTCGAGCGGCTTGGGGCACTCGGCGCTCGCGCTCGCGGCCGGCGTGTACGCCCCGCGCCGCACCGCGTCCAGCACCTCCGCGGTCGTCTTGCCGGCGAATGGCGCGTGCCCGGTCAGGATCACGTAGAGCGTCGTGCCCAGCGCGTAGACATCGGCCTTCGGCCCGACCTTGTCGATCTCGCCCGCGGCCTGCTCCGGGGCCATGTACGCGGGCGTGCCGACGGCGGTGCCGGCCTGGGTCATGTGCGAGGGCATGTCGGTCGCGTCCGGGTCGTGACGGAACCCGGCGTCGGCCGCGGCCTTCATTACGCGGTCGAAGTCCGGCCCGTCGGCCATCGACTTCGCCAGCCCCCAGTCCACGACGAGAGTTTCGCCGAACGTGCCGACCATAATGTTGGCCGGCTTGATGTCGCGGTGAATGATGCCGCGCGAGTGCGCGTACCCGATGGCCTGACAGGTGGCGATGAACCGCGCGAGCAGTTGCCGGAACGCGACCGCGCGCGACGTTGCGGCCTGTTGCGTCCCCTCCGGGGACGCCGCTAAACCAGGCGCTGGCTGCTCTGCTGTCTTTCCTGGTGCCTTGTCTGTCTGCTCTGTCTTCTGTCCTCTGTCCTCTGGCTTCTGTTCTCCTGGCTTCTTCAGCCCGTGGTAGCGCTCGATCTCGTCCTTGAGGGTCTCGCCGCGGATGAACCGCATGGCGTAGCACGGGCGACCGCGCACGTCGTTGACGAGGCCGAAGACGGGGACGACACCGGGGTGGTCGAGGCGCGCGGTCAACTCGGCCTCAGTAAGGAACCGGTGCCGGCTGCCGGGGTCGTCGGCGTACCGCGACTTGATCCGCTTGACGGCGACCTCGCGGTTCAGTTCCGTGTCGCGCGCGGTGAACACTTCGCCCAACCCGCCGCTGGCGTGCAGCCCCTTGAGCGCGAACCGGCCGACCATCGTGCCGGTGTCGGACGGGGACGCGCCGCCCCTGAGCGCGGGCGCGCCGGACGCGGACAGCGGCCCGGTGTCGCTGCCGAGCGCGCCGGCCGAACCGCCGGCCCCGATGGTGCGGCCGACGGGCGTGGGCAGGGTCGCGCCGATCTCGCCGCCGACGGTCGTGGGGTCGGCCCCGACGATGGTTCCCGGCGCGCCCGTGTTGCGCCCGGTCGATGAAGGCAGTAGCGTCGCCTCGACTCCGTCGTGCGTTTCGGCGCTCCTGTTGGGAACCGCGCGCGGCGCGGGCGGAACCGGCGCGGGGCGCGCGGCGGTGGGCAGGGTCTCGCCGGGATCGGCCACGACCGAGGGGTTCGCGGGCGTGTTGACGGTCGCATCGCTCGCGCGTGCGGGAGTGTCGGCGTCGGCCGGCTTCGCGGGCGCGGCTTTGGCCGGCGCACCGGGCAACAACGTCTGTTCGATCTCGTTCGAGTCGCGGGGCGGTGGCATGTTCGCGTTCCTCCGGGTTTCACCGGGCGGAGGGTGTACGGGAACAATTAGCGTAACCTTTCGCCGCACGTTCGGGAACAGGAAGGAGTTAGAAAGGATGCGGTTCGCGCGAAATGCGCGGAAAGTGGCACGCAGAGGACAGAGGACAGAGGGCAGAAGAGTTTTGACCGGGTGGACGGGATCAAAACAGGATGAAGACCAGTCTGCTCAACTCTGCATCCTGTCCCATCCTGTTAATCCTGTCAAAACTCCTCTGTCCTCTGCCTCACCCTTCGGGTTTGGCGAAATCGATGACCAGTTCGTTCGGGCCGGGTTGGAGGTCGCGGCGGACCGGTGACACCCCTTCGCCGAACTTCTTCAGTTGCTCCTTCAGTTTGCCCATCGCCTGAATCGAAATCTGGTACTTGCCCACCGGCAGTTGCCCGCCGGAGGCCAGCACCTCGAAGGAGCCGTCCTCGTTCACGACGGCCGTGAACGACTTGGACGGATCGGGCGTGCCGCCGTCGTTCAGGGGCGTGAAGACGACGGCCGCCGCGGTGGGCGGGAACTCCATCGGCTGGTCGTTGGTGACGAGCCGGCCCTTCACCTTAGCCAACTTCGGGCCGCCGCACCCGCCGGCCGCGAGGCCGACGAGCGCGACGACTAATAGCGCGCGCCGCATGGTGCCCCCAGTTAGAAGTCGTTGGTGGCGGGTTGACCGTCGTTGCGGCTGTGCAGCTTGAACCACGACTGCTGTGAGATGCCGTTGGTAATGAACCGAACGCTGCCGTCGGCGAGGGCCACGTTCACGCCGTTGGAGTGCTTACTCTTGGCGGTGACCTGCCAACTGTTGCACCCGCAGCACCCCATGCCGATGCTGGGGTTGTCCTGGCACCCCTGGATGTCGTCCCAGCCGGAGAGCGAAATGTTCGGGGTCGGGGTGTCGATGCGGCCGTTGCCCGCGGAGATGCTGGCCCCGGCTTGGCCCATCGCCCACGTTCCGCGAATGTCGT
This sequence comes from Planctomycetia bacterium, assembly GCA_005773755.1. GTDB lineage: Bacteria > Planctomycetota > Planctomycetia > Gemmatales > Gemmataceae > Gemmata. Next base: position 2,406 of record SXHE01000559.1, on the reverse strand, counting down.
TCGCGTTCCAGCCGATCCGCAACTCGTCGAACATGATCGTCGTGGAGGTGCCGTCGCCGAGGTGTTCGAGGCGCAGTCCACTATTGCTTTGAGGGTTGTTAATGACCAGCGCGCCGCCACCGCCCCAGCCATTCGACCACGCCGGGTAGTACTCCTGAGCGAACCCGCTGGGGTTGTGATCCTGCCACCTGCCGCCGTTCTTATTCGCCACGCCGACGGTGCCGCCGCCCCAGCGCATGCCCGGCCCCTCGTTCGCGCCGTAGTTGCCGCGTGCCCAACCGCCGCCGGCACGGCTGTTCGGCACCTGCGCGCCGGTGTCCGAAGGGCACAGGTACGTTTTGATTTGCGTGCCGCGCATCCCGCGCCAGCCGCTGTCGCCGTTGACCGGATAGTTTTGGATGCTGGTCGAATACTGGTTGTACAGGTTCCCTTGTTCGATGTAGGGGAGGATCAGCACGGCCCAGTTCGGCCCGAAGTTCTGGTTGTAGTCGTCGATGCCCCCGACGCCCGTGTGCATCAGCGTGGACGACGGCAGCGCACCGACCGCGTCCTGGTAGCTGTGGCACGCGATGGCCAGTTGCTTCATGTTGTTGCTGCACGACATGCGGGCCGCGGCCTCGCGCACCTTTTGTACCGCGGGCAGGAGGAGGCCGATGAGGATCGCGATGATGGCGATCACCACCAACAACTCGATCAGCGTGAACGCTGACCGGCGTTTGGGAGAGAACATGATGGAACCTCGACGGACGAAGGGAGAAATGAACGTCGCCAAGTGTGAGATTACCTTCACACGCAGCAAAAGCCAAGACGATTCGCCCCGCGAACCGCTAACAGCGAAGCGCTGTGCTACACACAGGGGCGAAGCCGGGGCGCGAAAGAAGGGCTTGTCAGCCACGCGGTGGCGGTTACAATTCGCTAACCGACTTGCGGGATTGGTATACCGGCTGTGCCCAGCCTTCCCAAGGCTGTGAAACGGGTTCGACTCCCGTATCCCGCTCTGAACCCCGGCCTCTCGCTGGGGTTCGTTCGTTTACTCGCCGTCCTTCGGTTGCAGCCGCCACTTCAGCAGCGAGTGCCGCTTCTTCGTGTCCGCGGTGTTGGCCGCGATCCACAGCGCCTTGCGGCTCCCCACCAGCGCCACCAGTTTCCGCCCGCGGGTGATGCCCGTGTACAGCAGGTTCCGCTGTAACATCACGAAGTGCTGCGTGTGAACCGGGATCACCACCGCCGGGTACTCGCTGCCTTGCGACTTGTGGATCGAGCAGCAGTAGGAGAGTTGTAACTCGTCGAGGTCGGTGAAGTCGTACTCCACCGTGCGGCCGTCGAACTCCACGAACAGCGCGCGGTCCTGTGGGTCGATCTCGGTAATGCGGCCGATGTCGCCGTTGAACACCTCGCGGTCGTAGTTGTTCTTGATCTGCATCACCTTGTCGCCGGCGCGGAACGCCGAGTCGTATCGCTTCACTTCCGGTGCGCCCGCCCGCGCCGGGTTCAGCGCCGCTTGCAGTGCCTGGTTTAGCGCGCCCACGCCCAGCGCGGTCTTCACCTGCGGTGACAGCACCTGAATGTCGCGGAACGGGTCCAGCTTGAACTTGGCCGGGATGCGGTCGCGCACCATCTGGACGATGCGCTCGGTCACCGCGTCCGGGTCGTTGGCCTCGATGAAGTAGAAGTCGCCGTCGCCACCGGGCGGGGCCGACTGCGGCTCCTGCCCCTGGTTGATGGCGTGCGCGGCGCGGACGATCCAACTGCTCTCCGCCTGCCGGTGAACCTCGGTCAACCGCGCCACCGGAACCGTCTTCGATTCGATCAGGTCCGTGAGCACCGCGCCCGCGCCGACGGACGGCAGTTGGTCCACGTCGCCCACCAGCACGAGGCAGGCGAACGGCGGGACCGCCGCGAGCAGTTTGTTCATCAGCACCACATCGACCATCGACGTTTCATCGACCACGACCAGATCGGCGTCGAGCGGCTCTTCGCGGTTGTAGAGGGTCTCGCGGGTGCCGGGGTTGTAGCCGAGGAGCCGGTGGATGGTGACGGCTTCTTGCCCGGTCGATTCCTTGAGCCGCTTGGCCGCGCGCCCGGTCGGCGCGGTCAGCACGACGCGCAGCCGCTTCGCCAGGAACATCTCGATGATGGCCCGGACGATGGTGGTCTTGCCGGTGCCGGGGCCGCCGGTGACGACCATCACCTTGTTCGTGACCGCGGCGCGGATCGCGGCCCGCTGGCTGTCCGCGAACCCGATCTGCATCTTCGACTCGACCCACGTGATGGCGGCATCGACGTTCACGTCCGGCAGCGGGTGCGGCCCGGACGCCAGCGATTTGAGCGCACGGGCCACACCCAGTTCCGCCATGAACAGCGGGCGGAGGAAGATGAGGGAGTCCCCTGAGCGGGGGGGGGGGG
>SXHE01000558.1 GCA_005773755.1 Planctomycetia bacterium | reverse complement strand
GTTGTGTAGCTACCGGCGGGCTTACGCCGCGCCGCTCGCTTCATTCGCGCACGAACTTGTCCCCCGCGCCGGCGGCTTTGTAGATGGCCGCGGTGCGGTCGAAGACCTTGTCCTTCGCGCTCTTGCCCAGAAGGGTGAGCTTGATGTCGGGGGCCAACAGGCCGAGCGCGTCGGGGATGTCGAGAACGCGCATCACGTTGAGGAAGTGCGGGCCGTCGCGGTGCGAGGTCGGCGGGTCGAGGATCACGACTTCTTCGATCAACCCCGCGCCGAACAGGGCGGCGTAGGCCGCGATGATGCCGGCTTGCCCGCTGCCGACGAGCCGCACCTTGCCCTTGTGTGCGTTCAGCGCGGCCATCACGTCGCGCACCCGCCCGCTATCGACCGTCTGGCCGAGCAGCACCAGCGACCGCGCCACCGTGTTCGGCGGGTTCTTCTCCGCCCACTTCCGCTTGCCGCTGTTGCGCGGGTACAGGCCGCGGAGGTCGGCGTCGGGGTATTTGAGTGCCCACAGCGCCCTGGTCTCGTCGAGCTTCTCGTCGGGGTTGAGGACGACGAACGTGTCCGCTTCGCCGAGCCGCGGTTGAAGGACTGTCACGATGGACTGGCAGACAATGCTCGGTTCGGTTTCGAGTTCGTCCAGCTTGTGAACGCGCGGGATGTACGTCGCCGCGGGCACCTTCTCCGGTAGCGCGCGGAACACCTTCTCGCGGAGTTGCTTCACCAGCTCGGCCTTCCACCCCTTGAAGGGCTTGTCGGTGGGCAGTTCTACCTTCGCGACCGCCACGAAGGTCTCGTCAGCGGTCGCGTTGATCGCGTCCTTGGGGATGTCCTTGTCGTCGGGGAACGCCCGCAACAGCTTGCCCTCGATCTTCTCGAACTGTGTGTCCTTCGCGGCGACTTTGTCGCCCTTCAGGTGCGTGTTGAAGAAGTTGAAGATGGCGAGCCGCAGGTCTTCGCGGTAGTCGTGGCCGCCCTTCGAGACGTGCTCGTCCACCAGTTCTTTCGCGCCGTACAGGTCGTAGCACTTCCGCAGCCGGGCGATGATCCGCTTGTTCCCGCTCATCGGGAAGATGCCGTCCTTGTCGCTGTTGGCGAACAGCAGTGGCTTGGGCGCGAAGAGCGCCAGCGCGGTCGTCCACTCCCACTGATAGACGTTGTGGAAGAACATGCAGTCACAGTGGCCGTTGATGACCTGATCGATGACGTAGCACTCCAGGTCGCTGACGCCGCTGACCGGCACGCCGACCTTCACGCGATCATCGACCGCGATGATCCAGTTGGTGGACGCGCCGCCGCCGCTGATGCCGGTCACGCCGATCTTCTCGCCGTCCACATAGGGGAGCGAGCGCAGGTAGTCGATGCCGCGGACGCCGTTCCAGCACTCGACGCCGGCGGGCGTGTACCCGCGGCTGTGCCACCACCAGCGGCCCAGGTTGTAGGTGCCGTGGTGTTTGCCCGCGATCTCGCCGAGTTGGAGCGTGTCGACGACGAGGCAGACGTAGCCGTTCGAGGCGAACCACATCCCGTGATCGTGGAACGCGGTCTTGTTGCCGTCGCGCCCGCGCCCGCTGTGCCCGCACACATAGAGGATCGCGGGCAGCTTGCCTTTGCGAGCGGCCGGGTTTATCCCGGCCGTCTTGGGCCGGTACAGGTTCGCGGTGACGTACAGGCCGGGTTTGCTCTGGTAGTGCAGGTTATCGATGGTCACGTCGCCGCGGGTCAGCGTGCCGGTCACGGTCGCCTTCAACGAACTTCGCGTCAGCTTCATCTGCTGCGGGTCGATACCGAGCATGTAAAGAAGTTCGTTCTTCAGCCGGTCGCGCGACTTCTCCCATTCGGCCTTCGTGGTCGCGCCGTCGAGGAACTTCGCGGAGATACGCTTCGTCTCCGCCGCGAGGTACTTGCGGATCATGTCATCGGCCGGAAGAGCGTCTGCGGCCCCGGCGAGCGGGGGGCTTACGCCCCCCGAGGCCAGAAGCGCAGACGAGGCGAGAAAGTTGCGGCGGTTCATAGTTTCTCCCCTCACTTCGCCTTCACGCGCTTGAGCACCATCACCTTGTCCTCGACCTCGTCGTTGAGCACCAGCGAGCTTTTGTTGAGCAGCACGACGCGGGCCTTGTCGTTCTTGTCGCCGGTCTTGCCGGTCAGCACGAAGTAGGCCCCGTCCAGCTTGTACCCGCCGGCGTCGTCGGTCTTGTCCTTGCCGATCAGCTTCACCTTGCCGTCTTTGGTCAGTTCCAGTTTCGTGCCCAGCGGGATGCCGTCCACCGCGTCGGTGTAGGTGATCTCCCACGCACCCACGAGCAGCTCTTTCGGGTCGTCCGCGCCGCGCGCCGACAGCCCCACCAGCAGCACCGCGATCAAACCCGCCGCCAACGAACGCATGACGTTTCCTCGATGCCGTGACCGGACCAGCGCTCACGTTCCCATCTCGCGGCGCGGGGGTCAATAGCCTATTCTGAGCGCACGACAGAAACGCGAGCGGGAGAGATCACGATGCTGGGGCCGATCCGGTGGGTGGCGTGGGCGGTGCTGCGGCTGCTCCTGTCGCTGCGCTACAAGGTGACGATCGTCGGCGCGGACGCGGTGAAGGCGCGGCCCGGCCCGTACCTCATCATGCCCAACCACCCGGCGTACATCGACCCGCCGAACCTGATCGTGCGGCTGTGGGCCGCCTTCAAGATGCGCCCGCTGTTCCTCGAATCGAACTTCCGCAGCCCGTTGTTCGCGCCGTTCGCGTGGCTGCTCCGCGGCATCCGGATGCCGGACATCGTGAAGGCCAGCGCCGAGGACAAGCGCCGGGCCGAGGGCGCGGTGGGCGCGGTGATCGCGGCCCTGCGCGCCGGCGACAACGTGATCCTGTGGCCCAGCGGCCGGCTCACCCGCGACGGGTCCGAGCGGCTGGGCGGGGCGCGCACCGCCGCCGACGTGCTCGCCGCCGTGCCCAACTGCACCGTCGTGCTGGCCCGCACCCGCGGGCTGTGGGGCAGCATGTTCAGTTGTGCCGACGGCAAGCCGTCGCTCATGCGCGCGTTCACCCGCGGCCTCGGCCTGTGGATCGCGAACCTGTTCGTCTTCGCCCCGCGCCGGCGCGCGACCGTGACGCTCGAAGCGTTCGGCCCGGACCAGCGGCCCACGCCCACGCGCGAGGCGGTCAACAAGTGGCTCGAAGCGTGGTACAACGCCGACGTCCCGCGCGAGGAGCCGACGTTCGTTCCGCGGCACATCCTGTTTGGCCCGCGCTCCCACACCTACCCGCCGCCCGTGGTCGAAGGGCAGGCCTATGACCTGTCGAAGGTGAAGCCGGAGACGAGGGCCGTCGTCGCGCAGTTCGTCGAAGACAAGATCAAGCGCCCGCTCGGCCCTGACGAGAACGCCGCGGAGACGACGTTCCTCCACCTGGGCATGGACAGCCTCGACGCGATGGAAACGTCGCTCGCGGTGGAACAGCGGTTCGGGTTCAGCAGCGACACCGTGCCCACCACAATCGGCGGGTTGTGGGCCATCGCGGAGGGGCTGACCCAGAACGCGCCGCCCAAGCCGCCGCCGCCTGGCTGGTTCGACCCGGTCGCCGACAACTCACCGCTCGCCGTCCTGGGCGAAACGATCAGCGCCGCGTTCCTGAATCAGGCGTTCGCCCGGCGCAAGATGGTGATCGCGGCCGACGACCTGGCCGGCGGCGTCCCCTACGAGAAGTTCATCGTCGGCACCTGGGCGATGAGCACGAAGTTCCGCGACATCGCCGCGCCGAACGTCGGGCTGATGCTCCCGGCGTCCGTGGCGTGCGACCTCGCGTTCCTGGGACTGCACCTCGCGGGCAAGTTGCCCGTGCTGCTGAACTGGACGACCGGCCCCGGCAACCTCGCGCACGCGGTCAAGCTGATGAACCTCACGCACGTCGTCACCTCGAAGGCGTTCGTGGACCGCGTCCACGTCGCAATTCCCGGCGTGACGTTCGTGTTCCTCGAAGACGTGAAGGCGGGCATGGGCAAGTTCGGACTGTTGCGGAAGTTGCTCGCAACGCGGTGGTTCGGCGGCGCGGCGAAAGCGGCGCTCCAGAAGCGCGCCGAGAGCGACCCGAACAAACCCGCCGTGGTGCTGTTCACCAGCGGGAGCGAGAAGGCCCCGAAGGCCGTGCCGCTGACGCACGCGAACATCATCGCCAACCAGCGCGGCTGCCTCGACGCGCTGAAGCTGGGCCGCGACAACTCGGCGCTCGGCTTCCTCCCCATGTTCCACAGCTTCGGCCTGACGATCACGAGCATGTTGCCGCTGCTCGTCGGGGTGCGCGTCGTCCACCACCCGGACCCGACCGACTCCGCGGCGCTGGTGCGCAAGATCGCCTCGTACCGGCCCACGCTGGTCGCGGGCACGCCCACGTTCATCGCCTACATCCTCGAACGCGCGAAGCCCGAAGACCTGACCTCGGTGAGGATGTTCGTGGTCGGCGCGGAGAAGGCCCCCCCGGCGCTGTTCGCGAAGGTGAAACAGCTCGCACCGAAGGCGGAAGTGATCGAGGGCTACGGCATCACCGAGTGCGCGCCGGTCGTCGCGGTCACGCGCCCCGGTGAACCGGTGAAGCCCAACGGCATCGGTCGCCCGATCGCCGGCGTCGAGGTGTGCGTCACCGATCTGGAAACGCACGCGCTACTGCCGCAGGGCCAGATGGGGATGCTGCACGTCGCCGGGCCCACGGTGTTCCCCGGCTACATCGGGCACGACGGCCCGCCGCCGTTCGAGGAACTCGGCGGGAAGAACTGGTACATCACCGGCGACCTCGCGGCCCTTGATCCCGACGGCTCCATCGTGTTCCACGGCCGATTGAAGCGGTTCCTGAAGGCCGGTGGCGAGATGATCTCGCTGCCCGCGCTGGAGGAGCCGTTCGCGAAGAAGTACCCGCCGACGGACCAGGGGCCGCGGGTCGCGGTGGAGGGCATCGAGACGCCCGACGGCCGGCGCATCGTCCTGTTCACCACGGAGGCCGTCACCCTGCGCGAGGCCAACGCGCTGCTGCAAAGCGAAGGGCACCGCGGCGTGATGCGATTGGACGACGTGCGCCAGGTGGAGCAGATTCCGACGCTCGGCACCGGGAAGACCGATTACAAGGTGCTCCGGGCACAGATCGTTGCCGGGAAGTGATACGCATCTCAGGAATAAACCACCTCGTGAGCCGCGACCGCACGGGAGTGGGGGCACGTTTTCCGCGCCCTTGCCAGTAGTTTCAAGGGAGCGGGCAGCGACGCATGGGGGTTCCTAATACGGTTCCCAGGAAAGAGCGGCCTTTGCGAGCCGCGACCGCACGGGAGCGGGT